>DYKA01000114.1 GCA_020722805.1 Vermiphilus sp. | reverse complement strand
TCGGGTTATCAAGGGTGAAACCCTTGATGTTCTTGTGCCTGTAAATATGAACGGTTTAGGTGAATATTTACCTGGTTTTGATCAAAATGGAAAAACATAAAATTGCACAGGACTGTCGTTTTTTTCTGCCTGATGCACCCTGCAGTTATCACAAGATTGATGGAAGAAATTGTGATGGATGCGATAAATACAGTCCATCTCAATTCAAAATTCTCATCATAAAACTTGGTGCTCTCGGGGATGTGTTAAGGACAACTTCAATATGTGAACCTCTTAAGGCATCCTTCCCGGAAAGCAGGATTTTCTGGATTACGTATCCTGAATGTATTGAGGTTTTGAAAGGGAATAGATTTATAGACAAAATAATCACCAGCAGAGATGCACTTTCTTTTCTTCTTCAATTTCGTTTTGACCTTTTGATATGCCCTGAGCTTGACGAAGAAGGACTGATACTTGCCGGTATTGCCGAGGCAAGAGAAAAAAGAGGATTCTGGTATGACAAAAACGGAATTATTCACTGTTCAAATTCTGATGCTGAAAAATATTTTCTTATGAGCCACAATGATGAACTGAAAAAAGGAAACAGGTTAACCTATCAAACAATTGTTGCAGGTATCTCACAGATGGAATTCTTTGGCAGCATTATTGTCCCTGTATCTGAAGATGCAAGAAAAAATGCCAAGAAATTTTCTCTTGAGCACAACCTTTCAGGGAAAAAAATCATTGGTGCAGTGGTCGGCACAGGAAACCGCTGGACTACAAAGAGATGGCCCGAAAGTCATTTCATTGAACTGTTTTCATTACTTGAAAATTTTAAGATAATAATATTCGGTGGCCCAGAGGAAAAGGATATTCTTGAGAGGATTATCAGCAAGAGTCCTGGTTATGTTGTAAATGCCGGACACTCAAACTCAATTGACGAATTTTTTGGTTTGCTTGAATTATGTGATGCAATTGTAACAGGCGACACATTTGCTCTTCATGCTGCGCTGGGATTGAAGAAAAAAACAGTGGCACTTTTCGGGCCTACTTCCTCAAATGAGATTGAAATGTACAACCTCGGAGAAAAAATCATAAGTGGTATGCCGTGTGTATGCTGTTACAGGAAAACGTGCAATATAAGACCGAACTGTATGGATATGATTGAACCCAAAAAGGTCGCATCAGTTATAAAGGGTTTTTTCAGTGAGTGATAAAAAAATAGCAGTAATCATCCCCACCTATAATGAAAGGGATAATATTATTCCCCTTGTTGAAAAGATTCTTTCTCTTCCTTTGAGGATTAGTGTGATTATTGTTGATGATAACTCTCCAGATGGCACTGGATTTCTAACTGAAAGACATTTCAAGAACAATCCCCGTGTGAAGGTTTTGATAAGGGAAAAAGATCGCGGCAGGGGTTCCGCAGGAATTTTCGGATACCGCGCTGCCCTTGATGCAGGTTTTGAAATAATAGGTGAGATGGATGGAGATTTTTCACACTCACCAGATTTTATCCCTCTTCTTGTACAGGAACTGGAATATGCGGATGTTGTAAGTGGTTCAAGATTTCTACAGGGTTCAAGAATTTTGAGAGAGGGCTTCATCAGAAAAATGATAACCATGTGTGCAAGGATATATTTGTGGCTGTGTCTGGGTATCCGACTTACAGACCCAACCTCTGGCTTTAGATTTTTCCGCTCATACGCTCTTTCCTCAATATCAGGAAATTTGAAGTCACCTGATGCATTTATTGTAACAGAGGTTTTTTATCTCATTTCAAAAAAAGGTTTTCGTATCAGGGAATATCCAATTATTTTTTATGAAAGGAAAACAGGTAAGTCAAAACTCAGGATTGTTACACTTATTCTGTATCTTTACAGAGTTTTGCTTTTGCGAACAGGACTTTTCCGTGGATGAAAGGAAATACAGTTTCTATACCTGCGTGCTAATTTCAATAACCTTCCTGATAAGGATTTTGATTGCATCTTTCTACGGATTAAGCGGGGATGAAGCCCATTACTATCAATATGCAGTTCATCCTTCTCTTTCCTATTTTGACCATCCGCCATTTGTTGGTTATGCAATCCTTTTTTTCTTGAAGATTTTTGGCAACACGTCGTGCGCGGTGAGAATGCCAGCACTGATTTCATCAACCCTGTGCATGCTTTTGCTTTTCAAGGCAGGCAAAAATTTTCATTCTTCTGCAGCTGGTTTCTGGGCTGTTGTAATTTTCTGCCTTATTCCACTGTTTTCTGTACTTGGCGGTATTATGACTGTTCCAGATACAATTCTTTCTATCTTCTGGCTTGGTTCAATGCTGCTTTTGTGGGAAATCAACAGAACTGGCAAAAGTTCCCTCTGGTATGTGCTTGGAATTATGGTGGGACTCGGTCTTCTGACAAAATATACCGGTGTTTTGATGTATGCGGCTATTCTTCTTTTTTTGATAATCAACAGAAATATGAGGATTTATTTCAAAAGCAAACAGATGTACCTCGGCATTGTTATAAGCATACTGATTTTTTCACCTGTTTTTGTGTGGAACTATAACAATTACTGGGTTTCTTTTGTCTTTCAGTTCAAACACGGACTTGGTGAAAAAAACTTTTTTGAACCGGATATATTTTTCAAAAATATCGCTGCACAGATGTCTGTGATATCTCCAATTTTGTGGCTGCTGCTTTTAACCGCATTCATCAATATAACAAAAAAAATCATGTCTTCAGATAGTAAAAACCGTTTGTTTTTCAGTTTTGTATTACCTGTTTTTTTAGTTTTTGGATATGCGTCTTTTTTTAATGAAATACTTCCACACTGGCCTTCACAGGCATATCTTACCCTTATTTTGCCTGCTTCATTTCTGGTTCTTGAGGCCTTTCGCAGGCACGGCATCAGGAAGTTTTTCATCATATCCTCACTGATTGTTGGCGGAATTTTTACACTGATAATTCCAGTTCAGGTTGTTTTCCACTGGCTGCCTTTATCTCCAGATTTAGATCCCACCTGTGACCTTTACGGCTGGGATAAAGCAGCTCAGGTTGCAGAATATTTAAGGTCATCACATGGTAAGAACACATTCCTGTTCACGAACAAGTTTTATCTTGCAGGTCAGATGGCTTTTCACCTGCCGGAGAATACAGCAAAAAATCATCTTTATTGTTTGAGCAGCAGAATTGACCAGTACGATTTCTGGCAGAGAGATAGAAACCTGCAGAAAGAATTAGATGGGAAAACAGGGATATTTTTCACAGACCAGTATTTTCGTGCCTCCCCTGAAAAGATGTACAGGTTTGAAACGATTGAAAAGATTCTGACTCTTGAAATCTTTTACATGAAGAAAAAGGTGCAGTCATTTTATTTTTATGAATGTTATAATTTCAAGGCCGGTGATACAAATCCTCAGATTTTCAATTCACTCAGTTTTTCTGAAAGAAGTTTTTTTAGAGATCTGATATCTCTTGATAATCAAATCTTTCTTTTTCTGAACAAAATCGCATCAAATAATACCTTGCTTGCGAGAATTTTGTTCGGTTTTGGATATCTTGGTTCAACGGAGATCAACGTCCTGTGTGTGATTCTGGTTGTTTATTTTGCAAGGAAGGAGAAATTTCTGGGGTATACCGGAATCTTTATTGCGGCTCTCATCCTTGGTGCTTTGTTTGTTCACATGCTCAAGGAATTTATTCATTCATCAAGACCACTTGCGTACTTTAAAGATTCAGTTGTTTATTGGGTCGGACCAGCATTGAAGTCAGGGTCATTTCCTTCGGGCCATGCACAAACTGCATTTACTGCTGCGTGTTTTTTGAGCTGGATTTTTCCTGGATTGAGGGTATTGTTTTTTTCTCTATCAGTGATTGTTGGTTTTTCTCGCATTTTCTGCGGAGTACACTTTCCAAGGGATGTATTGTGTGGTGCAATTATAGGGATTGTATGTTTCTACGCCGTGCTATGGATATTCACAAGATTTTTCAAAATGTTCAGGGAACAAATTGCGAGGAATTTGACATTTGAGAAAAAATAGGTTATGATTTTTTGCTGCCTTGAGTGTTCTTCGTCTTTTACTCAAAAAATTTTATGCGGGATTAACTCAGCGGTAGAGTGCAACCTTGCCAAGGTTGAAGTCACGGGTTCAAATCCCGTATCCCGCTCTTGGGGCATAATTTGACTGATTTTGTTTTGTGTCATATAATTTTTATTTACGGTGGGATAAAACTGGCAGGCTGCTGTGGCTCAGGGGTAGAGCACGTCCTTGGTAAGGACGGGGTCATGGGTTCGATTCCCATCAGCAGCTCATTGATGGGACGGCCTGTCAGGAACAAACTAATCTTCAGTAACTCAGGGGGGATAAATGGCGAAGGAGAAATTTGTAAGGACCAAGCCAC
>DYKA01000113.1 GCA_020722805.1 Vermiphilus sp. | reverse complement strand
CCGCATAGGTCTTCGCTTGCTCAGACCTAAACATCTTCGCTCCATTCAAATCCCCGTGGGTTTTACTAAAGAGTGCCGAAGCGGGGATTTGAACCCCGACGGCGTTGCCGCCACTAGGTCCTGAACCTAGCGCGTCTGCCAGTTCCGCCACTTCGGCTGGGTTAGTTCCAGAACCATTCTTTCAAGAATGATTCTGCTGTTCACGTTGAATCTAAGGTATGTTCTCTTATCAAGAAGTTGCGCAATCTGGCTGTGCTGTTTTACATCCATTATACTTTCTAGGTGCGCAGATTTCAACTCTTCAATTCCGGCGCTTTGAAGAAGTTTTTGCCTTGCAAACATAACAATCAATTCAAAGACATCCTCAAACTCTTCTCTTGAGACCCTTTTTGCCAGTGTGGCAGATGTGTTGAAAAAATTTTTCCAGTCCTTCACTGCGGCTGATTCAATAAGTTCCCTGATCTGGTCAACAATTTCTTTATTCTCTTCAGGAGTTTCCATTTCAGGATTAATCCTTAGATTTATCGCTCGTGAGACAATCGTCGGAAGGAAGTTTTTATTGTTTCTGGCAAGGACTATCATTATTCCGTATTCTGGCGGCTCCTCAAGAATTTTTAATAAACTGTTTGCTGCGGGTGCTTGCATCCAGTCAGTCTCAATGATAAAAATTCTGTATTTTCCGCAATATGGTTTCATATACATCTTTTCCTTGATTGCCCTGACTTCGTCAATGGACAGATTCCGTTTTTCCGGCTGCACCCTTGAAACATCAGGGTGATTGTCAGATGAGATTGCCCTGCAGTGATAGCAGTTTTCACAAATATCAGGGGTTTTCTCACATTCAAGGATTTTTGCTGCAGTAATTGAAACACTCCGCCTTTGTGCAGTATTTCCCCCATGTACTATGAAAGCATGTGGAATCCTGTTTTTCTCAACACACTTTATGAAAAAATCAGATACCTGTTTTGTATTCACTTAAAAAATCCTGCCATGTTTCTTTAATTCTTTGAAAGGTTTGTTCAATACTGCCCCGTTTGATAATGTGCACTCTTTTCGGTTGGTCTTTTGCTATTTGCAGATAACCTTTTCTGACTTTTTCCTGGAATTTCTCTGATTTTTCAAGTCTATCCGCATTTTTTTCAATAAACTTTCTTAAATTTGAAGCAGGTGCATCAATAACAAAGGTTATATCAGGCGATATTCCATCAAGAACATACCCGTGTACCTTGTTAATAAGTTCACACGGAATTCCTCTGCCATATCCCTGATACGCAACTGTTGAGTCAATAAAACGATCAAGAACAAAAACTACTTTTTTTTCAAGGTACGGCTTTAATTTTCGTATGACAAGCTCATTTCTTGCGGCAAGATAAAGAAATAATTCACTCAAAGGAAGAATATCCTGGCTTTTGGTAAGAAGGATGCCTCTTAATTTTTTCCCGAGTATGGTTGTGCCAGGTTCCTTGAGAAAGATAACCTTAAAACCATTTGATTTCAGATACCTTGCGAATTTGGTTGCCTGTGTTGATTTTCCACAGCCATCTATTCCTTCAAAACTTACAATCAAGGCTTTTTTTTTCATCTGGCAAACCGCAGATATATTTCTCCAAGTTTCTCGTCGTTGGTTTTTATTTCAACGCGATAAACAGTTTTCTCATTGTCAACCGCAAATCTTTTCAACATATCCCTGTAAGAAAATTGATAACCAATGTCATTAACTGAAGAGGGATTATCTCTTGGAGTAAACCCGATGACATTTACTCTTACATTTTCCATTGGTTTTTCATTCTGGATGACCCCTGTAATTTTGATTTTTACATCAACTCCTACATCAAGTGAATCACCATTTTCAACAATTAACTGACTGCCGTCTTCTGTTTCCACTGTGAGAAGAATTTGACCCATCGGTTGATGCTGGGGAATAACCGCTGAAGGTTGAGAAATGGTCTGAACAGTGTTTGACGCAAAGTTAAACGGAAAAAGCGTTATATAACAATAGTAGCCGGTTATTCCTGTAAAAACAACAGTAAGCAGTAAACCTATGAGTCCTTTTTTCCTGTTTATCTGATAAATGATAAGACAGAAAAAGAGCAGTAAAAATGAAATACCAGCGCACACCAGCGCCAGAATCCTTGCAGAAATTTCATTCATAAATTCTCCTGTGTTAAGAAGTAAATATTTAGTCAACACCCTTACTGAATATTCAATGCAAAATGCAAATTGTAAACTGTAAAATTAAAATTATTTACTCTTCTTTGCCGTATGTAATTTACTCTGTTTGCTAAGTTTGTTTTTCACTTTGCACTTTGCAATTTTCACTTTGCAATAAATTGTACTTCACTAAGTATTTATGTTAAGAAACTAATGTTCTTTTTCCCTGATCTGTATTGAATTTCTATGCTTTAAGAGATTTTCTATCTCTGCCAGTCGTTCTGAAATAATACCATTTTTTTTAAAAAAATCACTGCTTGCTTCTATAATGGCGAATGTCCTGAGAAAATCAAAAACGTTCAGCCCTGAATCAAAGGATGCTGTTCCGCCTGTCGGCAGAGTATGGCTTGGACCTGCAATATAATCGCCGAGGGCACAGGGTGTATAGTTTCCTATGAAGATTGCGCCCGCGATAAGTTTTTCTGCAATGTTTCCTGCATCCTTACAGATGACTTGGAGATGTTCGGGTGCAATGCGGTTTATAATTTCAACCCCTTCGTCAATGCTTGATATTTTAATCCAGTACCCTTCTTTAACCTTTTTAGAAACCTCCTTTCCAATTTTGCTGTCTGTGCAAAGGAAAAAGACGCAACTATATCTGTGTTCTGCCTGGGCATTCAGGTCGGCAGAAACAAACTCTACATTCGCGGTGCTATCTGCCAGCACCGCAAGTTCGCTTGGTCCGGCAAAAAGGTCAATGCCGACTGTTCCTGCAACTAACCTTTTTGCAGCATTAACATAGACATTTCCCGGTCCCACAATGATATCAACCTTTGGTACGCTTTCTGTTCCATAAGCCATTGCAGCGATTGCCTGGCTTCCTCCAATCTTGAAAATTCTTTTTACGCCAAGCATTGAGAGGCATCCAACTATATATGGATGGATAGTACCTTTGTATGTTGGTGGACTGCACGCAGTAATTTCCTTCACTTTTGCAACTTTTGCCGGTATCGCAGTCATAATAGTAGTGGATACCAGTGGAGCACTTCCACCTGGAATATAAAGTCCTACCTTTTCCACAGGTTTAGTCCTGAATTTAATCCTCATCCCGTTTTCATTGATTGTGAAAACTGGAATACGTTGCTTTCTGTGATATCTCGTGATTCTTTCTATTGCTTTTCTGATAACCCTTTTGTCCTGTGATGAAATTTTTCTGGCGGCTGAATGAATTTCATCATTTGAGACCTGAATTTCGTCTATTCTTATCCTGTCAAGTTTTTTTGTCCATCGTATGATTGCCTTGTCACCGTTTTTTTCCACATCTGATATAATCCTCGCAGCAGTTTTTTCAACAGAAGAAAGTATCTTCTTTCTTTTCTTCAGAATATCTTGAATTTGTTGTGCTTTTATCAACAGCATTTCAGATTTTTTATTACCTTTTTATAGTTTCTGTTTCCAAAAATAAATGAACCCGCAACAATTATATCTGCGCCTGCTTTTTTAACAAGGGATGCTGTTTGATAATTGATACCACCGTCAACCTCAATAAGAAAACTATAATTGTTTTTCTTTCTCTGTGTGTTTAGCCATTCAATTTTT
Organism: Vermiphilus sp.; assembly: GCA_020722805.1. Lineage (GTDB taxonomy): Bacteria > Ratteibacteria > UBA8468 > B48-G9 > DTJG01 > DTJG01. The sequence goes on along the minus strand of DYKA01000113.1, from coordinate 690 downwards.
TTCAGGTTTGACGCAATGAATTTTTGACCGCCAAATCCAGGATTTACTGTCATAACAAGCACAATATCAAGTTCTGGCAGAAACCGCTTTATCACATTTATTTCTGTTGGTGGATTAACAACAAGACAGACCTTTTTCCTTTGTCTGTGAATGTCATTGATAAGTTGCCAGTGATTTATTTTTGACTCAATATGAAACCCGATAATGTTTGCACCAGCATCGGAAAACTGTCTCCAGTATTTGTCCGGATGGTCAATCATAAGGTGTGCCTCAAACGAAAGATTTGAATATTTTCTTATAGCCGAGAGAATCATCGGACCAAATGTAATGTTCGGCACAAAATGGCCGTCCATCACATCAAAGTGTATCAGGTCCGCTCCGGCTCTGGTAACGTTGCGGACCTCCTTCCCGAGTTCTGCAAAGTCAGCAGAGAGAAGTGAAGGAGATATTAGAATCATATCATCTAATTATAAGGAGGTAGCCCCCAGTCGTCAAATCATAACAGGTAAATACGCAGTGAAGGTCGTTATGCGTAGGCACAAAGTCAATACTTATCAACAAAGTGCGCGATACTCAGGCACAGAGGCACAAAGATTAACTGCCAGGCACAAAGGCACTAAGGCACAGAGGCACAAAGTAAAAAGCATTAAAAACTATGTACCTATGGGAACTGACTTTAGGATTACATCT
>DYKA01000112.1 GCA_020722805.1 Vermiphilus sp. | reverse complement strand
ACTATATCCTTGCTGGTTTTAACTTTAATTTTAGTCAAACTTTTTTCTTTCAAGAATCTTTTGCCAATTTCTATGGCTGCTTTTATCTGAGCAATTTTTGCAATTCCTAACCCTTTTCCTTTTAATTCAGCAAAACTTTTTGAGTCGATATTTCTAAAAGTTCCAAATCTCTGTATCAATTCTCTTGCCATATCTATAGCACTTTTACCGCTTGAACCAACCCTTAAAAGAATTGCTAAAAGTTCTGTATCTGAAAGTTTATCAGCACCAAATTTTATCAGTCGTTCTCGTGGTCTCTCATCTTCAGGCCAATTATAAATTGCTTTCGGGTATTTCTTTTCTTTTGCCATAATTATTTTGCCTTGCCTTTTTTCTTTGGAGGTGACTTTATGTTCTGTGTTACTCTTTCCAAAGATTCTTCACTTATCCATTTATCTATTACATCTTTCTTGAACCGCCACTGACCAGCGATTTTTAGGGAAGGGATTAGGCCTTTGCGGGCAAGTTTATAGATGGTATGTTCGTCCATCTGTAGATATTCTGAAATCTGTTTGACTGTCATTATTTCTTTTTCTTCCATACAGACAATCTTTTTCTTAGAAAACAATTTTTCATAGAATTTACCTGCATTATACTAAATAATACAATGATTATCAAGAGCAATTTTGATAAAAATAAAATCCTTATAGGGTGGTGGATTGGTAAAATTATAGGAATGGTTCGCAGGGATTTTGGGGCTCCGGCGGTAGGACTCGAACCTACAACCTTGCGGTTAACAGCCGCTTGCTCCACCATTGAGCTACGCCGGAATTATTTTCTTGATAAATTCTCGTCCCTTACCAGTTTTTAAGTATTTTTCTCGTTTCCTTGCAATACTCTTATTTTTTACTGCATTTTCAGGCTTTTTATTTCCCGCAGGTTGAACAAGTTTTTGAGGAACAACTGCTGCAGGATGAGTTTGAACCAGAACCACTTTCTTCTTTTGACCTTCTCAAATATTCAGAACTCCTGTAATCTGTCGTATAAAAACCAGAACCTTTGTATATGACCCCGCCACCAAGTCCAATAAGGCGCCTGACTTCGCCTTTGCACTTAGGACAGGTTTTATCTGGTTCATCTGTCATCTTCTGAAATTTGCGATAGGAATGCCCGCAAACCTTACATTCATAGTCGTATGTTGGCATTTCTACCTCCTTTTTTTGATTCTGTTCTGCCAAATTTACGTATGTTTTTATTTTTTCTCTCTCCCTCAATATCCCAAATCCCCCTTAATCCCCCTTTACAAAAGGGGGGAGAGTGGAAAATTTTTTCAAAGTGGGAAAATTAGGAGATTTCAAAATCCCCTTCAATCCCTCTTTTTTTGATTCTGACAACTAAATATTCTAATACTGGATAGGTTTTCAGTCAAACCACAATAGACCACATTTTAAGATTAGATTGCTTTTCAAAGACCTGGGTTTCTTTCAGGTTGTCTCACATTTTTTCAAGAGATTTTCCCATCGCCTATCAACTTCATTCTGAATTGCCTCAAGCAGGTGCTCATTACCCGGTTTAAGGACATGGGCAAATCTTCCCTGAAGTTTCAACCATTCTTCAATGGGTTTTTTCTCTTTTGGCCTGTAGTTTAATTTATATTTTCCATCAATGACTTCATATAAAGGCCAGAAACATGTTTCCACAGCAAGTCGTGTGATTTCCATTGCGAGTTCTGGTTTGTGTGGCCAACCAAGGCGGCACGGCGAAAGAACATTAATGAATGAAAAGCCATTGGTGTTTATGGCTTTTTCAACCTTGTTTACGATGTCATTCCATCTTCCAGGAATTGTTTGAGCAGCATAAGGAATGTAATGGGCAACCATAATTGACATTATGTCTTTTGAAAACTGGGTTTTTCCCGGTATTACCTTTCCTGCTGGAGATGTTGTTGTTGACGCGCCTTTTGGCGTGGCAGAAGAACGCTGAACACCAGTATTCATATATGCCTGATTATTATAGCAGACATAAAGCATTCTGTGCCCGCGTTCTGCTGCTCCTGAAAGAGATTGAAGTCCAATATCATAGGTGCCGCCATCTCCTCCGAAAGCAACAAAAACAATATCCTTGTTAATCTTTCCCTGTTTTTTTAATGCTTTGTACGCTGTCTCTACCCCGCTTATTGTTGCTGCTGCGTTCTCAAAAGCAGAATGAATAAATGGCGTATCCCAGCTTGTATAAGGGAAAATAGTTGAAGACACCTCAAGACATCCTGTAGCGCAGCCAACGACCACTGGCCTGTCTATTGCAAGCATCACCAGTCGCGCAATCACACCAGCACCGCAACCAGGACATAGCCTGTGGCCGCTTACAAATTTTTCTTTTCTTTTTGCGAGTTCTTTTATTGAAGGCATTCTGTTCTCCTGTTTATTCCCTCACTCCAATATACATTGTGTTTGTTGTTTTTCCGGTTTTTTCTGTCTTGAAGAGTTGTTCAAAAATATTTTCTATGTCTTCGTCTCTGACCTCTCTTCCACCAAGGCCATAGATAAAATTCATAAGAATCGGTCGCTTATGCGCCTCATAAAGAGATGTGCAGATTTCAGTATATAGAGGTCCACAAAAAGAATTCAACCCATCTGCCCTATCCATAACTCCGATGACTTTTATGTTTTCAAGTGATTGCCTGACCTTCAAATAGTCAAATGGTCTGAAAACTCTGATTTTCATAAGTCCAACCTTCCTGCCTTTTGAACGCAATCTATCAACAACATCTTTTGCGGTACCAGCGGTTGAACCAATAAGAACAAGCGCATACTCAGCATCATCCAGTTTGTATTTCTCAAAGAACCCATATCTTCTGCCTGTCAGTTCTGCATATTCGTCAGCAATGGCATCAATTATTCTTGTGCTATTTAACATCGCCTCGGCAATCTGCCTTCTATGTTCAAAGTAATAGTCCTGCAGGTCAAGTGCTCCGAGTGTGATTGGATTTTCAAAGTCAAGCACTGTGCGTCTTTCAGGTGGGGTACCAATAAATTTCTGAACATCACCATCATCAAGCATTTCTGCAACCTCAAGGCAGTGGCTCAAAATAAAACCATCTGTTGTCGCCATCACAGGCAGTCTTACTTCAGGGTGCTCTGCAATTTTGACTGCCTGAATTAGATTGTCGTATGCCTCCTGGACATTTTCAGAATAAATCTGTATCCAGCCGCTGTCGCGGGCACCCATTGTATCAGAATGGTCACAGTGAATGTTAATGGGAGATGACAGTGCTCTGTTAACAACTGCCATGATTATTGGCAATCTCAGGCCAGCGGCGATATAAAGCATTTCCCACATTAATGCCAGGCCCTGAGATGATGTTCCTGTCATTGTCCTTGCTCCAGTAGCAGAGGAGCCAATACAGGCGCTCATTGCGCTGTGTTCACTTTCAACGGCGATATATTCTGTTTTCACTACGCCGTCTGCCACAAACTGCGAGAATATCTGGACTATTTCAGTGGCCGGTGTTATCGGATAGGCAGCAACAACATCTGGGTTTATCTGTCTCATTGCTTCTGCAAAAATTTCATTTCCTGTTTTTGTTACTCTAATTGAAGACATTGTCCACTCCTTCTGCGATTTTAGAAAAACTAAAAAAATGGTAGAATGATATAATAATAATTCAAAAATAAAAAAAGTCAAAAATGAAACCGATAATCCAGGTTGCACTTGATTTTGTTGACATTGACAGAGCCCTGAAAGCAGCAAAAGAAGCGATAAAAGGTGGAGCTGACTGGCTTGAGGCAGGAACGCCGCTGATAAAATCATGCGGTCTTGATGCAGTCAGATCTCTGAGAAAGGAGTTCCCGCACACAACGATTGTCGCTGATATGAAGATTCTTGACGCAGGCAGAACAGAGGTTGAAATTGCTGCGAAAAGCGGTGCTGATATTGTTGTTGTTATGGCAAATGCTTCTGATAGCACAATCAGGGAAGCAATAGAAGCCGCAAGAAACTATGGTGCCAAAATTTTTGTTGACTTTATGGAAGAATCCTGCACTCTGGAGAGAGCAAAAAAGATAGCGGGTTTCAATCCAGATTTTATTAGTGTTCATATTCCGATTGACCAGCAAATGACAGGAAAAATCTCATTTGATTTTCTCGGTGAATTATCAAAACACATCACAATTCCAATCGCAATAGCAGGTGGCTTGAATTCCGAGAATGTTGTTGAAGCCATAAATGCAGGAGCAAGCATACTGGTTATTGGCGGTGCAGTAACGAAATCGTCTGATGCCGAAAAAGCAGTGAGAACAATAAGAAGAGCCATTGATACGCGAACATCCATAAAATCGGAGTTGTTCAAGAGGTTTTCCGAGGATGATGTAAAACAGGTTTTCTCCAGGGTTTCAACAGCAAACATCTCTGATGCAATGCACAGAAGCGGCTGGATTCCATTTGTTGTATCTTTTGGTTCTCAATCAAAATTCTTCGGG
>DYKA01000111.1 GCA_020722805.1 Vermiphilus sp. | reverse complement strand
GCCTCAAAGTTAAAACTTTCAAAGATGTAATCCTAAAGTCGGTTCCCATAGGCACTAGTTTTTAATGCTTTTTACTTTGTGCCTCTGTGCCTTTGTGCCTGGTAGTTAACCTTTGTGCCTCTGTGCCTGAGCATCGCCTACTTTGTTGATAAGTATTAACTTTGTGCCTGCACTTAACGGGGTCAAGTAAGGATTTACGTTTTACTCTTCGGTTGAATCAAACGGGAGCACCTGTTCTGAATTTTCAGAATTCAATCTCAGGAAAAATTTTGAGGGTTTGAATGTTACCTTCCATCTTTCAGGCACAAAAACTGTCTCGCCTGTTTTCAGATTGCGCCCCTTCTTTGGTTTCAGTCGCTTCACCTTGAAAACGCCAAAATTTCTCAGTTCAATTCTTTCTTTTTCCAGAAGGGACTTCCTTATGTGAGATATGAATTTTTCAACAATCATCCTGACCACTGGTTTGCTGAGGCCGGTTTCTTTCACTATTTCGTCAATGATGTTCTTTTTTATCATTATTCTGCCTCCAGAATTTTTGTGATTTCGTTCATTCTATCCTGTGAACCAATCATTGCAAAACACGGGTTCTTCTGAAATATGTCGTTGCATACATTCCGGACATCCTCCTCTGTCACCGAGCGAATTTTCGAGTGAACCTCATTGATTGAAAGCATTTTCACCTTTGTTGCCAGCTGTTCACCCATCCACAGCATGTATTCAAGAGGATCTTCAAGTCCCATCAAAAATTGTGAAACGAGATATTCCTTTGCTCTTTCAAGTTCCTCTTGAGCCACATTTTTTTCGGTCATAATCCTGAGTTGTTCTTTTATGACCTTCAGTGATTCTGTGAGATTTGCCGGGATCAGACCCGCAGATATTATCGCTGCTCCGGTGTCATAATAGCTTTTTGTGTGGCTTCTGATGTCGTATGCCAGTCCTCTGTTTTCGCGTACTTCATTAAACAGACGACTGCTCATGTTTCCGCCAAGGATAATATTTGCAACGTTCAGTGCGAATCGTCTGTCATCCTCTCTCGGATAGGCATAAAATCCAAGACAGAAATGACACTGTTCGGTCTCTTTAAGTTTTATGTTATAGGCAGGAGAATTCTTTTCATTTCTGAATGGAGTAAAACCCGCTTTTTTGCCTTCAGCGATGCTGTTGAAAAACTTTTCGCTTAGTTCAATGAGTTTGCTTTCGTCAAACCTCCCGGATACACTCAGGACAAGGTTTTTCCCCACATGATAGTTCTCAACGAAGCTTGAAAGCGTTTGCCTGTTAATGTTTTTCAAACTCTCCGTGGTTCCAAGTATTGATGTGCCAAGAGGGTGATTTTCAAACATGACATTATCAAGAAGTTCAAAAACATAGCGGGCTGGAAAATCCCGGTACATATTAATCTCTTCAAGAATCACATTTCGTTCTTTTTCAATTTCTTCGGGCGCAAAAAGAGGGTTTTTTATCATATCAGAAAGAATATCAAGGCCTGTCTCAAGATGCGGCTCAAGAATTTTTACATAATAACAGATAATTTCTTCGCCTGTGAAGGCATTGAAACTTCCACCTTTTCCTTCAATGGATTCCTTCAATTCTCTCGCTGAACGGTTCCGGGTTCCCTTGAAAAGGAGATGCTCAACAAAATGCGATATTCCTGCCTGTGCCGGTGCCTCGTATCTGGAACCACAACGAACAAGAATTCCTGTTGAAACAGAATAACAGTCGCTCCTCTGTTTGTAGATAACCTGCATTGAGTTTTTGAGATTCGCTATTTTCCAGTCCATTTTTGTCCTTATTTATAGTATAACACTATTTTGTTTTATCAACATCAACACTTTCAACATCCACACTAATCTGCCCGTTTTTCACAGAAACGACACAGTAATGGAATATGCTTTTTCCTCCTTCCGGAGCAGGCAGGAGTTTACCACCCGCACCGCCTGATATAACCTGGAGAATTCCATTATGTCTTTCTATGTAAAACATATGCTCATGGCCTGAAAAAATACCTGAGACACCTTCCTTCTTAAAAATTCTTTTAAGCACAGGCAGTATCTTTATGTCAGAAAAACCGGAATAAACAGGGAAAACAGGTCTATGAACAAAAACAATCTTTGTTCTGAAAGGTTGTGCAATTGTCTTTTTCAACCACTGAATTTGGGTTTCATCAAGGCATTCACTATTCAGAAAAACCAGAAGGACACCGTTTTTCTCAACACAGTAATAGAGTTTCCCTATTTTTCTTTCATAGATTTCCTGTATTTTTTTGTCATTCATCAGGTCGTGATTGCCGGGGACATGGTAGACAGGAATCTTCAAATTTTTGATTAATCTTAAGTAGTTTTCAATCGCTTTTTCATAAGATCTTATGTTTTTCCCGACATCTACAATATCTCCAAGGTTTACAGCGAACTGTGCCTCAAGATTTTTCTTGTTAATTTTCTGTATGATTTTCCTAAGAATTGTTGAATCTGAACTGGTTGTATCATTGATATGGCAGTCGCCAAAGACCACAAATGTAAGAGATTTTTCATTTCCTGAAAGAGTGCAGAAAAATATACCTGTTAGAAGAACACCCATGAGTATCAAAATACTCAGTTTTTTCATGAAATAATTCCTGCTTCTTCACTGAGTGAAATTCCCCTTAACTTCATGTCCAGGCTCTGCGGATTTTCAGCATGTTCAAGAGATGTTTCCCTGGTTATGAAACCGTTTGTAACAAGATTATACAGCGATAATTCAAAATCCTGCATCCCTTCGGTTCTTGCCGCTCTGATTGCTTTTATTATTTTTGATTCCTGCTCCTCTACGATAAGACGCGCTATCGTGGAGTTCATAAACATCAATTCAACCGCAGGCATCAAGTGTATTTGTTCTTTGCAGGAAGGCAAAAGCATCTGGGACACGACCGCTTTGAGGTGTGTGGCCAGAGAACGCCTTATTGCCGTTTGTTCAGTATGGGGAAAGAAGTTCAGAATTCTGCCTATTGTCTGGCTGACGTTTGAGCTGTGAAGTGTACCGAAAACCAGATGTCCTGTTTCTGTGGCTTGAAGTGCAAACTCAACTGTTTCCCTGTCCCTGATTTCCCCGACAAGTATTACGTCAGGGTCCTGTCTTACAGCGTATCTCAATGCCTCTCTGAAACCTGGAACATCAATCCCTATTTCTCTTTGATTTATTATGGCAAGTTCGTTCCTGTAAAGATATTCAATAGGGTCTTCTATACACAGGATATGGCACTTCCTTGTTTTATTGATGTTGTTGATTATTGCGGCAAGTGTGCTTGATTTTCCGGATCCTGTTGGGCCAGTAACGAGAACCAGTCCATTCGGAAACTCAGATATTTTTTTTATTGCTTCTGGAAGGTGGAGCGTTTCAAAATCAGGAATTTTGCTGGAAATCCGTCTTGCAGCGAGTGAAATTGACCCCCTTTGTAAAAATATGCTTACTCTGAATCTTCCAATACCTGGCAAACTTATTGCAGTGTCAACAGTACCTTTTTCTTCAAAAAGTTTTCTGTCCTTTTCGCTCAGAAGTTCAAAGACCATTTCTCTAAGTTCTTCATTGGTTAGAATCTGAAACTCACACTGTTTTTCTATCTCACCCTTTATTCTGTATGCGGGGACAGAACCTGCCTGAAGATGTATGTCTGTCGCATTTAGATTTTCCATCCTGGCAAGAAGGTTTTTCAGACTGAAGTTGTCCGCCATAAAAATCCTTTAGTTGTGTAGTGCTCTGTTATGAAAATAAAACAATGATATCACAAAAAATTTTTTTCTCAAGAACCCTCAGCGGAAATGCTGTAAATTTCAGCGAGTTTTTTTCAGGATGACCGGCAGTCCGTCAAAATAGGAAACCGTCTGGTAGAACTTTCTGAATTCAGGATAGTCCTGCGGGTTTATATCAAGCACATCTATTGAAAAAGACCTGTGATAAACAAGAGTATTTTCTTCAATTTTTACGCTTATGAAGTAATTCCCGAATTTGCTGGCAATGTTCACTGATTCAGGATGTGCGTCAACCTTATAATCTGAAGGCAGATAAAAACAAATCCTGTCGGAAAACATTTCCCTGTAGGGAAATCTTATCGGGAAGATTCTTTTTTCCATGCTCACTATTTCGGTTCCTTCAATTTTTTCAAGGATTGCCGGCTTGAAAATGAAAACATCCTGCATTTTTATTCCATACTTATCCGAGGTAAATGAATAGTTTTCTTCAACATCTGAATCAAGGGAATCAATACCCTTTACTGTGAGTGATTTCAATGTCGTGTTCGGTACAAGAGAATTCAAATTCTGTGAGAGTTCTCTTTTTCTTTCTTCTTCAGAAAGAAACCTGAATCTGTCTCTGATACTTGCCTTGAAAATGCCGTACGGAACCATCTTAACATCTGCCCGAATGTTTCCATCTTTATCAAGGTGAACAATGATGTTTCGCGTTTTCATGTTTTCGTCTGACCTTGAAGCATAACTTTTTACCAGGTATGTCTTTTTTTCAGTTGGAATCAATACTGTCTTATTCTGGTCATACGGGGGTAACTCTGGATACGAAA
>DYKA01000110.1 GCA_020722805.1 Vermiphilus sp. | reverse complement strand
TAGGTCTTCGGAAACGCAATGGTGATGCGGGTTTCCGAATTTCGTGAAGGGCACTTCTTATAAAATAAGGCCTGCAGTTTTTGATAATTCAGAAGGGGGAAAAATGGAAAAGGGTTATCGATTTTCTTTTGGTCCATGGAATATTCATACTGGAGCAGACCCCTTTGGTCCGCCAGTCAGGGAGGAATTTTCTTTTGATGAAAAACTTGATATCGCAGTAAAACTAAAGTTTGACGGTATCCAGTTTCATGACGATGATATTGTTGATGTAAATCTTTCTTTGCCTGAAATAGAAAAAAAGGTTAAAGAGATAAAGAAAAAACTTGATGATAGAAACCTTGAAGCCGAATTTGTTGCCCCGAGAATATGGGAGCATCCCCTTACAATAGATGGAACATTTACATCAAACAATCCTGAGGCAAGAAGATATGCAGCGGAAAGGACAAAAAAAGCAATAGATATAGCAAATCTTATCGGAACAAGAAATATCGTACTCTGGCCAGCTAGAGAAGGTTCTTACAATCGTGAATCAAAGGATGCAAAACTGGCAATTGACAGATTTATTGAATATCTGAACAGGGCTCTTGAATATGACAGAAACATAAGAATTCTTGGAGAAATGAAACCAAATGAGCCGATGGATGCAAGTTTTTGTCCAACAACAGGTCATTTCCTCGCATTAGCATCAAGAACAATTTCTCCTGAAAGGGTAGGTGTTCTTATAGAAACAGCCCACTCAATTCTTGCTGGACTTGAGCCATCAGATGAAATGGGTTTTGCACTTTCTTTTGGAAAATTGTGGGGAATTCATCTTAATGACCAGAACGGTCTAAAATTTGATGAAGATAGAACCTTTGGGATAGTTAATCCGAAAAGGGCATTTTCTCAGGTTTATCTCCTTGAAAAATATGGCTACGGGAAAAATGGGGAATATGTTGGGCTTGATGTTAAGGTTTTGAGAACTCAGAAAAAAGAGGTATCATTCAAGCATCTTCAATACAGCAGAGAGATTTTTTTACTGCTTGTTGATATAGTCAGGTCTCTTGATGAAGCAAAGATTGAAGAATTAAGAAAAATTCAGGACTATGAAGAGATTGATTATTACATAACAATGAAACTTCTTGGCAAATAATAGGAGACTAATATGTACAGAATGGGAGAAGAAGAAGTTAAGGAGTTAAGAAAGGTATTTCTTTCAAAACAACTTTTTCGTGTGGGGGACCCTGCCAGTGGCCATCTTCAGGAAGTTGTAAGATTTGAACAAGCATGGGCAAAACTTATAGGAACAGAGTATGCACTTTTGCTTTCGGGGGGAGGAACAGCAGCGCTGATGTGCGGACTTGTAGGGTTTGGAATTGGTCCTGGTGATGAGGTTCTTATTCCTTCCTATACATTTATGGCAACTGCAAGTGCTGTGCTTGCTGTTGGTGCAATACCTGTGATTGTTGAGGTTGATGATTCCTGCACAATGGATCCTGAAGACCTTGAAAAAAAGATATCTCCACAGACAAAAGCAATTATTCCTGTTCATATGGTTGGTATGCCTGCAAATATGGAGAAAATTTCCAGTATTGCAAAAAAACATAATCTAAAACTGCTTGAAGATGCGTGTCAGGCAGTTGGAGGTAGTTTCAAAGGGAAAAGGCTTGGTAGCTGGGGAGATGCAGGAGCATATAGTTTCAATGTATTCAAAATTATTGGGTGCGGAGAAGGTGGGGGGTTTGTTACCAGCGACAGAATGATATATGAAAGAGCATCAATCTTCCACGACAGCGGTACTGCATTCAGGCCATATGCTGGAGATTTTACAATTCCAATTTTTCTCGGGTATCAATTTAGAGCAAGCGAGATTATGGGTGCAATAATGAATGTTCAACTCACTCGTCTTGAAGGGATTCTTAAAGATTTAAGAAAAATTAAAAGGATGTTTATGGAAAGTCTTACGGGAAAACCAGGAATCTGTTTTGCCAGGTCAAATGATTTAGAAGGCGATTGCGGGGTTGTTGTCGCCTTCAGGTTTGAGACTGAAAGCAAGGCACTTGAGTTTGCACAGTCTGAAGGTGTTAATGGAGGGAGACCTCTTGATAGTAGAAAGCATGTATGGTTTGATTGGGAGCCAATTGTAAACAAACGTATTGGTGGCCATCCAGCAATGAATCCGTACCATTTCCCGCAGAATAAAAATTTAAGAAAAGACTATACAAAGGAGATGTATCCAAAATCTATTGAAAACCTTGGAAGGACTGTTTTCGTACCAATAAATCCTGACTGGACAGAAAGCGAGGTTATTGAAAAAATCAAAGCATGTGAAAAGGCAGCAAGCAAACTTTAAAAAAGGAAAAATGATGAATCTTGAATTTTTTGATGCAAATAGTTTCATCGGCAGACCAATGAACGGGATATTCAAACCTGCTCAATCTGGAAGAGACCTTGTTATTGAAATGAAAAAACAAAACTTATCAAAGGCAATTGTATGGCATATATTTCAGTATGAGGGTTCACCCGAAAAAGGAAATCGTATGCTTGCAGAACAAATCTCAGGGTACTCTGAACTTTATGGTTGCTGGACAATTCTTCCGCCGCAGACAGATGAAATCATCACACAGGATTTTTTTGAGAAGATGAAGGAAAACAAAATTGTTGCTTTGAATGCTTTTCCTGAATGGCACAGATTTGTTTTGAACAGGGTTAGTTTTGGAGAGTTTTTTGAAAATCTTGTTGAAAGAAGAATTCCCCTGTTTTTGACAATGGGCAGGACCTGTATTACATGGGAATCACTTTATAATTTAATGAGGGACTTTCCATCACTTACCTGTATCCTTTGTGATATCGGTATCTGGGGGGTTGACCGTTTTACCTGGCCTTTGCTTGAAAAATTTCCAAATTTCTATCTTGAAACAAGTTTGCTTTCCCTTGAGGAAGGAGGACTTGAAGCAACAGTAAAAAAGTTTGGTTCAGAAAAACTTGTCTTTGGAACTGGTTTTCCAGTTCGCTACCCTAAGGCAGCAATTCTTGAACTTGTTCATGCTGATATTCCAGACAATGATAAGGAAGCCATTGCATCAAAAAATCTTGAACGAATTTTACGAGAGGAAAAATTATGAACTCTCTCTGGGAAAAATTTCTTGAGAAGGGCAAGGTGGAGAACTGTCCTGTTTATGATATGCATGCGCATATGGGAACATACAGCAGAATATATTTTCCATATGGGGAATTTGATTCAGAAAAGACAAAACAGAGGTTTGACAGATCAGGAATAAAATTGCTTATTTTCTGTCATCACTGGACGCTTTTTTCCCCTGATATTGGAAACACTGCAAACATTGAAACTGTGAGAAAACTTCCTGAAAAACTTCGAGCATATTGCGGAGTTAATCCCAATTATCCAGAGATTATTGAAAAAGATGTTGATGAATTTGAGAAATACAAAGATGTATTTGTTGGTTTCAAACTTCTGGCTGATTATCACGGCCTGCCAATCACCCATAAGAACTATGCGCCTGCCTGGAGATATGCAAACAGAAAAAAATTGCTTGTTCTTCTTCATACATGGGGAAGTAGCCATTATAATGGCCCACAGCAGATAAGGAAGGTAGCAGAAAAATATCCTGATGCAAGAATTCTGATGGGACATTCCTGTCATGGTGAATGGGATGAAGCAGTAAAAGTGATGAAGGATTTTCCGAATGTGTATGCAGAGCTATGTGCTGTTGTTGATGACCGTGGAGGACTTGAAAAATTTCTTGATAAGGTCGGCTCAAAAAAGATTGTTTTTGGAACTGACTGGCCGTGGTTTAACCATCATTATTATATTGGAGCAGTGCTTGATTCAGGTCTTTCTGATGAAGATGCACACAACATCTTCCACAGAAATGCAGAAAAACTTCTTGAGAAACTTATCTATTAATGTTCCATCTATGGGATTTTGTTCTTATAGGTGTTGTTGCAATTCAGGCGGGAATTTTAAGTTATGTGTCTGACCCTAAAAAGAAATCTTTTATTCTTGTTTTTCCGTTTCCTTTCACCATTGCAACAATCTCCCTTGGAACACAGGTTAATGCCACACATGTACTTGGCCTTGTTGATCTTGCGATCTTCGCATATGGCGTAAGATTTCTTTATTCAAAACTCAAACTTAACATAATACTTTCAATTAGTTTTTGCGCTGGTGTCTATTGTTTGATAGCGATATTTCTTGCATCTATTTTACCTGAAAATGAAATCAGTTTCTGGGTATCGGTTTTTTGTGTTGCGCTCATAGGAATTATGCTTGCCTTCTTCACTGACTGTCCTTATGAAGCACCTTACAAAACTGATTTGCCTGTTTATATTAAAATTCCTATTATTGTTGCTGTTATATCAATACTTGTCGTTTTGAAAAAATATCTTCAAGGATTTATAACAGTATTCCCAATGGTTGGGGTTATTGCTGTCTATGAAGGAAGATTTATGCTTGCCAGTATATGCAGACAAATTCCTGTTGTGATGGTTTCATTGGTTAGTTTAATGATGACAGTAAGAGTTCTCTCAAGTTTTGTGTCTCTTTATAC
>DYKA01000011.1:19411-27268 GCA_020722805.1 Vermiphilus sp. | reverse complement strand
AACCACCTTAATGTAAATAGTTGGTTTTTTACCTTATCGGGTTATCAAGGGTGAAGCCCTTGATGTTCTTGTGCCTGTAAATATTTACGCTGAGTTAAGGATTCGGCTTGGAGCGCGGTTAAGCCGCGGATGTTTTGAATGTAATTTTCTTCTGTATCTTTGACACCATTTGAGAAAAGAGTTAAGATTAAACCAGCCAGAATCACTTTCACAGGGGTAAATACTCAGTAAAATACAATTTATTCACAGGGAGGATAAAATGTTTGTATGGATAATAATCGGGATATTTGTCGCAATCACGATAATAACAAACACTGTGAAGATTGTGCCTGAATATGAAAGAGGGGTGGTTTTCCGTCTTGGCCGTCTGATGGGTCCAAGGGGTCCTGGACTATTTTTTCTTATTCCTGGTGTTGAAAAAATGGTAAAAGTGAGCTTGAGAACAGTGACATTTGATGTTACTCCTCAGGAAGTTATGACAAAGGACAATGTTCCCATAAAGGTGAATGCCGTTGTGTGGTTCAGGGTTATGGATCCTTCAAGGTCAATTGTTGAGGTTGAAAACTATCGCCTTTCAACAATGCAGATTGCTCAGACAACGCTCAGAGGAGTTCTTGGACAGATGGAACTGGATGAAATTCTTTCTGAGAGGGATAAGATTAATCACAAACTTCAGCAGATTATAGATGAGCAGACAGACCCATGGGGTATCAAGGTAAGTATTGTTGAGATTAAGGAGGTTGAACTTCCTGATACAATGAAGAGGGCAATGGCACGGCAGGCAGAGGTTGAGAGGGAACGTCGTGCCAAAGTTATCAACGCAGAAGGTGAATATCAGGCGAGCGAAAAACTTGTTGCGGCAGCGAAAAGACTTTCAGAGGTTCCAATAGCAATACAATTGAGATACTTGCAAACAGCATCTGAAATTGCCACTGAGAAGAACTCAACCCTTGTGTTTCCTATACCCCTTGAACTGTTTTCCTTCTTGAAGCAGATGCCGGAAAGGAAAACAGAACAAACCTGATTAAACCATGATGATGTTTGAAAATATGGGCATTGCCGGTCTTGGTTTGCTTGGTGGGTCTGTCGCCCTTGCAGTGAAATCCAGACGGCTGGCGCACAGGATTTTCGGATACACAAGAAGTCCTCAAACTCTCAACAGGGCATGCGAACTCGGGGTGATTGACACAGGATTTTCAAGTTTTGATGAATTTATCAGGGATGCTGACTTTGTAGTCCTTTCTGCACCTATTTCAGCAAACATTGAGCTTGCCAGAAGAATCGCCAGATGTAAGCCGTATCTTCTTTTCACTGATGTTGGCAGCACAAAAAAAGAAATAGTGAAGGTTGTTGAAGAGTTTTTTCCGTCAGGGCACAGGTTTGCCGGTTCACATCCAATGGCAGGTTCCGAGAAAAAAGGTATTGACCAGGCAAGCGCTTCACTTTTTGAAAAGAAAACGGTTATCATAACACCTGTTTCAAACTGCGTTTGTTCAACTGCCGAAACAATAGAAAAGTTCTGGGAAGAAACTGGTGCGAAGACAGTGAGGATGGATGCAGAAACACACGATGAGATATGCACCTACACAAGCCATCTGCCGCATCTTGTTGCTTTTTTACTGGTATCTATTCTTTCTGAAAGGATGAATGAACCGAATCTGAATGCGTGTATAGGTGCGGGGTTTCGCGACACCACAAGGATTGCAGCGAGCGACCAGGAAATTTGGTCTGAGATTTTTCTGAGCAACAGGGAAAATATGCTTGATGCAATAAAGAAATTCAAGGCCTGTCTCGGTGAGGTTGAGGAAATGATTGAGAAAAAGGATGCTCAATCGCTGAAGGAAATGATTGAAAAAATACGTGAAATTAGAAACTCAGTATAAAAATGTGGAAAACGGATTTTATAAAAAGAAAAGAAATTGTTGATTCAGTGAAAAGGGTTGTCATAAAAATTGGAACAAATGTGTTAACTGCTGAAAGTTACCGTCTTGACACATCTTTGATGGAACATTTATGTCAGCAGGTATGCTGGCTTATGAGCAGGAACCGGGAACTTGTTATTGTAACATCAGGGGCAATAGGTGCTGGTATGCAGATACTCGGCTGGAAAAAAAAGCCGTTGAAAATGGAGAAACTCCAGACCGCGGCAAGCGTGGGGCAGAGCAGGTTGATGAGATTCTATGAAAGGATGTTCCGTGAGGAGGGTTACAATGTTGGTCAGGTTCTTCTTACAAAGGACATATTTGAGTCAAGGTCAAGAAGAAAAAATGCGCTTGCGACTCTTGAAACGCTTCTTTCTTACAGGATTATACCGATAATAAATGAGAACGATGTTGTCGCGACTGATGAAATTCGTTTTGGAGACAATGACTCACTTTCTGTGATGGTTTTTGAACTGCTGAATGCTGATATGCTTATTCTTCTTACTGATGTTGATGGGCTGTTTGATGCTGACCCGAAAAACAACGGCAGGGTGAATCTGCTTTCAGAGGTTGTTGGTATCTCTGAACGTCATATGTCAATTGCAAGAGGCGGTACTCCTTCAAAACTCGGGAGCGGTGGTATGGTATCAAAACTTGCAGCAATGAAAAGGGTTCTTGAACTCAACCGCATCGGTATGATAGCAAATGGGAAAAAACCGTGGATTATCAGGGATATTTTTCTTGGCAGAAGAATTGGAACAATTTTCATTTCCGGGAGCAGACGGTGGACTGGAAAAAAGAAATACTGAGTCAGGTTGAAAAGACTTACAGGTGTTCTTTTGAGACGGCGCACCTTGAGACAACAAGAAAAAATGATTTTCTTGTGCGTCTTTCTGAAATCCTTCAGAAGAAAGCAGATCTGATTTTGAAGCAGAATCAAAAAGATGTGAGAAGATGTCAGAAGCAGAATTATTCAGAGGCATTTATTGATCGTCTTTTGCTGACGCAGGAGAGAATTCGCAGGATGTCGTCTTCCCTGGTTAACATTTCAAATCTTGAAGATCCTGTGGGAACCATTATCCGCGAAACGATACGGCCGAACGGATTGCTCATTAAAAAGATAAGGGTACCTATTGGGGTAATAGCAATAATCTATGAATCAAGGCCTGATGTTACAATTGAAGCCACTTCCCTTTGCATCAAATCGGGCAACTGCGTTATTCTTCGCGGGGGCAAAGAGGCAGTTTTCTCAAATTTAATACTTGTTGATTGCATAAAGGAAGCACTTAATCTGGCAGACATAAATCCGGAAGCAGTAAATTTTGTGAAAAGCGGAGGCAGAATGGGTGTGAGGTACATGTTGTCTCTCAATGATTTCATTGACCTTATTATTCCAAGAGGTGGTGAATCCCTGATAAAGACGGTTGTCTCATTGAGTACAATACCTGTTATAAAGCATTACAAGGGTGTCTGCCATATCTATGTTGATAGAGATGCAGATATAAGAATGGCTTTGAATGTGTGCCTGAATGCAAAGGTTCAGAGACCAGCAACATGCAATGCAATGGAGACATTGCTTGTCCACAGGGATATTGCAAAGACCTTTTTGCCTGAAATGGCTGAACTTTTTATAAAGCACCGTGTTGAAATCAGGGGATGTCCTGAAACAATGAAGATTATAAGTTCTGCAAAACCAGCCACTGAAAGGGATTGGCACGAGGAATATCTTGACCTTATTGTATCAATAAGGATTGTCAACAGCATTGAAGAGGCGATCGGGCATATCAATAAGTATGGAACAAAACATTCTGACTCAATTATTACCAGCAGTAATAACTCTGCAGAAAAATTCCTGCGTGAGGTTGACTCTGCCTGTGTTTATCATAATGCCTCCACTCGTTTCACTGATGGAGGTGAATTTGGTTTCGGCGCAGAAATCGGAATAAGCACCGATAAGATTCACGCAAGAGGTCCGATGGCTCTTGAGGAACTCACGACATATAAGTACATGATTTATGGAAATGGACAGACAAGGACATAGAATAGGTATTTTTGGCGGGTGCTTTGACCCGATTCATATCGGGCATCTTATTATTGCTGAGGCAGCCAGACAGCAGTTTTTGCTTCAAAAGGTGATCTTTGTCCCGGCAGGACGGCCACCTCACAGGGATATGCCAGTTGTTTCTGCATCTCACAGGTTCGCGATGACGCTCCTTGCTGTCAGGGACAATCCTTTTTTTGATGTCTCTGACTCAGAAATAAAAAGGGAAGGGGTTTCCTATACCTTTGATACCCTTATGTTTTTCAAGAAACAATCATCCGACGATTTTTACATCATTGTCGGGTGGGATACCTTTTCCATACTACCATCCTGGTACAGAGTAGAAGATATTGTCAAAGAGGCATCTTTCATCGTTGCACCGAGAATATCAGAAAAAAACAAAGACAGTAGTTTTCCTTTTTCAGTGAGGTATCAAATGCTTGATATACCAAGAATTGAGATTTCTTCCACCATTATCAGGAACAGAATCAGAGCAAATAAATCAGTGAGATACCTTGTTCCTGATGAGGTACTTGGTTACATTCAGAAGGAGCATCTTTATGTGTGATGAAAAATCCCTGGAAAACCTTGAGAAGGTTGTTGAAGGTGCTGTTAAAGAACTGGAAGAGATGAAAGATTCATCCGAACTTGAACAGTGGAGAATAAAATACTTTGGAAGAAAGGGGATTTTTGCAAGCATCACATCCAGCATCCCGCGTCTTTCATCTGAACTGAGACCTGCCGCGGGAACAAAGATCAACAGTGCAAAGAAACAACTAACCAGGATGTTTGAAGAAAAACTCAACATTCTTCAGAAGAAAAAATCACCTGAGGTTGATGTGAATTTCACAATACCCGGGATTGTTCCTGAAAGGGCAAGTCTGCATCCGATAACTCTGGTCTCAAGAGAAATTGTTGCAATCTTCCAGAAACTCGGTTTTGGAATTCACACAGGACCTGAAATAGAAACAGATTTTTACAATTTTGAAGCACTCAATATGCCTGAAGACCATCCTGCAAGGGATATGTGGGATACATTCTACCTTGACGAGAAAAAAAGGTTCTTATTGAGAACCCATACCAGTCCTGTTCAGGTGAGGGTGATGCAAAAAATCTCACCGCCATTAAGGATTATTGCAATCGGCAAAACCTTCAGAAGGGATGCCTTTGATGCTTCTCATTCTCCTGTTTTTCATCAGGTTGAAGGACTGATGGTTGATACCGGCATCACATTCAGCAATCTAAAGGCAGTGCTTGTATTTTTTCTAAAGGAACTTTTTGGTTCAGGGGTAAGGGTGAGGTTCTTGCCTTCCTATTTTCCTTTTACCGAGCCAAGCGCCGAGATTTCCATTTCGTGTGTGATATGTGATGGAAAAGGATGCCAGACATGTGGTAATGCTGGATGGCTGGAGATTCTTGGAGCAGGCATGGTGCATCCGGAAGTTTTCCGCAAATCAGGGGTTGAGTGCAAGAACATTACAGGATTTGCTTTTGGCGCTGGAATAGAAAGGATAGCCATGCTCAAATACGGGATAGATGACATTAGACAGTTTTACCTCAATGACATGCGTTTCTTAAGACAATTCGGGTGATACCATGAGATACAGTTTGAAAATACTCGGTCAATATATCAGTGGAAAATGGTCAGAAGATAAAATTGAGCACTGGTTGCGGATCCTGGGATTAAATCCTTTGCTTGTAAAGGAAGGTGATGATGTTTTCATTGAGCTTGAAATTCCTTCAAACAGGGGAGACCTGTTGAGTGCGTTTGGTATAGTGAGAGCCCTTGCGCCGTGCACAGGGATTGAACCCGGATATCCAGAGATTGACCTGCAGCAAAGGTCATCAAGGACGATGCTGGTTGAGATAACAAGTCCTGAAGATTGTTTTCTGTATGCAGGAAGGGTGATTGAGTCGGTTTCAGTCGAGCCCTCTTCCGGATGGCTCAAAGAAAGGGTCTTGTGTGCTGGTTTTCGCAGTGTAAATAATGTGGTGGATATAACAAATCTTGTATTCTGGGAATACGGTCAGCCATTGCATGCATTTGACCTTGACAGGCTTGAGGAAAAAATAGTTGTGAGGCGGGCTGAGGATGGAGAGGAGATTACAACCCTTGACGGAACAAAGAGGCATCTTAACAGGGATGTCCTTGTGATATCTGACTCTGAGAAACCTGTTGCCATTGCTGGAATAATGGGCGGACTGAATTCTGAAGTGGGATATCATACAAAGAATATTTTCATAGAAAGCGCGTTTTTCAACCCTGTAAGAATTCGCAGAGGTTCAAAGTACCTCGGTATGGCCACAGATGCTTCTGCAAGATTTGAAAAAGGTACAGCCAGATCTCTTGTTGTTTCTGCTCTTGACAGATGCTGTGCATTGATCAATCAACTGTGTGGCGGTAATACAGGTCCGGTCTGCGTTGCTGGCTCTCTTTCATCAGAAAAACGTGTGATATATCTGTCAATTGAAAAAATTTCAGAGTATCTCGGCTGTGAAATCCCTGAGGACTTTGCTGTCAACACACTTAAGAAACTTGGCTGTTCTGTGGAATCCGGGCACAATATGCTGAAGATAACTGTTCCTGACATCAGAAATGACCTTGAACTTGATGTTGATGTTATAGAGGAAATGGCAAAATACTGGGGCTATGACAAAATTCCTGAAAGTATGCCGGTTGCCTCAGTTTCTCCTTCAGTCTCTGCGAGGGAATACTCAAGATTGGAAGCATTGAAGGATATTTTTGTCCAACTGGGATTCAATGAGGTTATCAATCTCGGACTCGGCTGTGAACCTGAATTTCTGTATCCTGAAGACGAGAATATTGAAATTGTCAATCCCCTGTCCAGAAACTATGCATTTCTCAGGCGCTCAATGATGTCAGGACTGCTGCAGAACATTCAGGAAAACTACAACAGAAAAATTCAATCACTCTCAATCTTTGAAATAGGAAACATTTACAGAAAAACAGGTTCAGGATTTACTGAGGAACCAACCGCAGGCATAGCAGTTATGAACAAATACAGTTTGTATTCTTTCAAAGGGATTGTTGAGTATATCCTGAAGAAAATCGGCAGCAGTATTAATTCTCAAAGGATGTCAAAACAGAAAAACGGAGTGGTTATTGAATTTTTACAGAATAACAAACGGGCAGGAATTCTTCTTTTGCCCCGCAGTGATTTGCTGAAAAAATACGGCATTGAGGACCAGGAGATTCTTCTTGCAGAGGTGATGCTTAAGGATTTTGTTGAAACGGGTTTTCCTGAAACAGTGTATAAGGCACCTTCAAGAACCATGCCTGTAAAAAGAGATCTTTCACTTGTTGTGCCAAATTCTGTAAACTGGGAAAAGGTGGAAGAGATGCTTTTTAACAATATCCCAATGCTTGAAAAAATAGAAATTTTTGACATATACAGAGGTAAAAACATCCCTGAAAAATTTACGGGAATCGCGGTAAGTTTAACCTTTCACAATCCTGATTCCAATCTCACAAAACAGGACATTGAAAAGATAGTGGGAAACGTGCTCGAGATGATGCAGAAGAATTTTTCCATTATTCTGAGACAATGAAGAAATATCGGATAAATATTCTTGGAAGGAATTGTACAATTGCCACGGATAAAGACGAATCATTCATGCTAAGAATTGAAAAAGAGATTAACGAACAACTTAACCTGTTAAAGACGTCAATGCCGCATGCAGACAATCTTGATCTATGTATCGTCTGCCTGTTTCTTCTTTCAGAAAAGATAGACACTTTACAGAAATCTGTTAAAAAAATGACTGAATCTTCCCTGGAGGCAAAAAGAATCCTGGGTTTATTGCGGAAAGAGATTACCAGAGAGATTAAAGAGCGGAAGGTTTGACAAATTTTTATGTGCAGAATAAACTATA
>DYKA01000011.1:15678-19311 GCA_020722805.1 Vermiphilus sp. | reverse complement strand
TAACTGCGGGGTGGAGCAGTGGTAGCTCGCCGGGCCCATAACCCGGAGGTCGGCCGTTCAAATCGGTCCCCCGCAACCAAGTTTTTGCACGGGGTTCAGTCTTAACAGGCCGTAAGGCGGACTGGATTTTTGTTTTGAAAAATCTGAATGTTTTAAGTGGCAATACTTGCGAGGTGGAAAAGTATAAAACTCGGAAAGGGATGCTGAACCCATGCAGATAGGCAAACAAAAGCATCTTGTCTTTGATTTCGGGACATTGCACATAAGGGCCATTGAACTTGTTCCTGGAAGAAATGGCAAGAAGTTCACAATCAATTACTACCAACAGTATGACGCTCCGCAGCTTGCTTATGATGCAAGAATCCCTGTTTTAAGGACAGAGGGCAGGGAGTTCATAAAATCTCTTAATGTTAAAAGGGCAGCGGTTTCACTGCCTGGAAGAGGAATTCTTGTCAGGGTGATAACAGTACCAAAGGTACCTCTTGGAAAACTGAGAGACATCCTGAAATTTGAAATTCAGCAGCAGATACCATTTCCCATTGAGGTTGTTTCCTGGGCATACCAGATTATCGCAGAAACAGAGAAAAGTTTTCAGGTGCTCCTGTGTGCTGCAAAAAGAGACCTTATAAACGACTATATCGCTCATCTTGTGCCATTCGGGCTTGTCCTTGAAACCCTTGACACTGACTTTTTTGCGCTCTACAACCTTTATCGCTTATCCCCCTTATACAATTCTGAAGAATGTCAGGCAATTCTTGACATAGGAGCGCAGACCGCAAATCTCATTATTAACCACAAGGAAAGGATTCTGATGAGGTCCCTTACCACAACAGGCGACAGTATCACCACAACACTTTCAGAAAGCCAGAAGATTGAATTTCCGGATGCGGAAAAAATGAAAATTGAACAGGGAATGAAATCCCCGGCAATCTCTTCACTTGTTGATTCTCTCAATACCGAGCTTCAGAATTCCATAGATTACTGGCGTTTTACACTGAAAGGTCCTGACCTTAATGCCTTTTTCATCTGTGGAGGGTCTTCAAAAATGACAGGTCTTAAGGAATACCTTGAACAAAAAATAAGGATTCCTGTTTCCTGGCTTAATCCTCTTGAATTCTGCGATGTTCATCCAGATTATCAGGAAGCACTTTCTGATAAAGGTCCTGACATTGCAGTGGCCTGCGGGATTGCGTTGAAAACACTGAGACAGACAGTCATTGACATAGATATGCTTCCTGTTGAAATCCTGAGAATGAGGGAGTTTGCGGAAAACAGGCCATATGTTTTTCTTTCAACAATAATGGCTGTAGTTCTAACACTTACACCATTATTCTTCCTGAAAACCGAACAGACCGCCTACGAAAACTACAAGATGGAACTTGACACATCATTAAAAGAGTACGAACAATTCAAACCGCAGGTTGAATCCCTTCAAAAAAGTATCAATGAAACCAGAGGAAAGCTTGGTGTGGTTCAAACTCTGCTTGAGAAAAAAGCACTGTGGCTGGCGAGAATCATGGAAGTTGGAAATTCTCTGCCGAGCAGCAGAATTTACCTCAATAACATCTATCCAGCCGGGGTACAGGTTGCACAGGCAGCAACAGAGGCTGCACCTGCTGCTGCCGCGCCTGCTCCTGCACCTGGCGGTCCTACGCCACCGGAAGCGCCGGGAGGTCCGCCAGGAGCGCCGGGAGGTCCGCCGGGTATGCCGGGTGCACCGCCTGGAGCAGTACCTGCAGGACCTGCTTCCGCACCTGCTCCGACGCAGACACCTGTGCAGGTCAGTCCTCCTACATCTTTGCCTGAGAATATTAGCGTTCTTACACTTGAAGGCGAAGCCATTGCCACTGATATAAGAGGTGCTTTTTCTGATCTGAAATTCTTTGTCCAAAGATTGTCGGGACTTGAATTTTTTTCAGAGGTGGTCATCAACTCATGTGAGCTTGACAGAGACACTGGCAGACTGAAATTTCTTCTAACGGTTAAGGTGAAATGAAAAAGATTTTAGGTTTTTTCAAGAAGAACCTTATTTTTGTTTTTCTCTTCGCAGTTATTGGAATACTTGGCTATGGTTTTAGTTTAATCAACAAGACCCAGAAACAACTTAAGAAGACCGAGGAGGAAATAAAGGCAAAGTATGAGGAAATAAGAAAATATGAAACTCAAAAGGAACTCGCTCCATCACCGGAACTCATTAACAAACTTCAAAAGGAACAGGAATCTGTGCAAAATCAGTTTGTTTCAATGCTGAACCGTTTTACGACCACATCGCTTACTGTACCTGAATTTAAGGTTTTTCCGAATGTTGAATTCAAAGAGTTTCTGTTTGAAACAAACGACATTCTGAAGAAAAAGGCGCAGAAGAAAAATGTTATTATTCCATCATCCTTTGGATTTCAGGAAACAGGGTTTCCATCTCCTGACCAGATTCCATTGTTTTCCCTTCAGATTACTGTTTTGAAACATATCCTTGACCTGTTAATTGATTCAGGAGTGAGTGTTGTTAACACAGTTGTGCCAGGACTTCCCTCATCTGTATCTTTCTACAAGATACTTCCTCTTGATGTATCAATAACAGGCACCAGCATTGAGATAATGAGATTTTTGAGATATCTTAACAATGCTTCTTCACTTTTCACCCTTGAAAGTTTTGCGATTACAAGAAAAGGTTCAGGCATGTTCCAGGGAAATTTCAAGATTAATGCGGTTATGATAGACAAAAATGTTGCACTTCCGACGCCAGCGACAGTTGCCAAGGGACCAGGTGTTTCAACTGGAACACCAGCTCAGGCGCAACCAGCAGGAGCCAGTTCAGTATCAAAGCAATAGGACAGATGATGAAAATAGAATTTTCCAAAAAATGGCAGAAACTTGACAGAAACGCAAGAAAAAAACTTGTGTGTGAGTTCGTTTCCAGGAAGAAGCAGGCAAAACCTGTGAGAAAAGAAAATGAAAGTGTCTATGAGCAGAAGTCGCCGGTCAGACCTCGCGTAAAAGTTCCCCGCCTTTCATGGAAACTCTTTAATGGCAAAACAAGAAAGACACGATTTGCCTTTAATTTTTCTTCCCCGTCGTCTTTTTCTTCCGGAGGTTCTGAAAACGATGATGTCTCATGGTCTGGTAAAGGTCAGGAAGAAAAACCTGACCCTGAAAAATCTCCGAAGAAGCCGCAGAAAAAAAGAATGTTTTTGAAGTTCAAGAGAAAGCCATCCTCAAAAAACCAGTCAACTGAGAAACGCAGTCAGCAGAAACAGAAGCTTTTAAGTTTTGTCAGTGGAATAAAGAGCAGGGCAGAGATTGAGAGGAAGCGGCGGCAGGAAGAAAAATCCGCAAGGATTCTGGCGAAGCAGGAGATTAAAAAGCAGGCACTGGAGAAAGCAGAGGCGCAAAGATTGCTCAGGCAAGAAGCGTTGAAGGCTCGCAGGGAGGAGTTGCTGCGGGCCAGGATAGAGCAGGCAGAGAGAACAAGGATTGTCAGACAGGAAAGGCAGAAGGGGAAAGAAGAAAAAAGGCAGTTATTACTTAAGGAAAAAACAAGGTTAAGACAAGCCAGTAAGAATCGCAGGGAACTTCAGAGGCAGAAGCTTTTAAGTTTTGTCAGTGGAATAAAGAGCAGGGCAGAGATTGAGAGGA
>DYKA01000011.1:0-15578 GCA_020722805.1 Vermiphilus sp. | reverse complement strand
CAGAAGCTTTTAAGTTTTGTCAGTGGAATAAAGAGCAGGGCAGAGATTGAGAGGAAGCGGCGGCAGGAAGAAAAATCCGCAAGGATTGCAGCAAAACGAAAACAGATACCTGTCCCGCGTGCTCCTGAAATAAAACCTGAAGTGTTGAACCTCAGACCGCAGAGAAAAGAAAAGCTGCTTCAGTTTGTAAAGAATCTCAGATATGCCAATCAAAAGCGTATCGCTGCCATACAGTCGGAAAAAGAAGCGCTCAAAAGACAAAGGCAGATATCCGCAGCCGCAAAGAGGCAGGAAAGGGAAAGCAGGGCTGCTCAGAAAACAGAGTTCAGGGCAAGACAGAAGCAACTGGCAATGCAAAAGAGAGAATTGCTCAGGGCAGAACTGCTTCTTGCAGCAAAACAAAAATCAGAAAAAATCGCGTCTGAGAGGAAACAAAAAGAAGAAGAAAAACACCTCAAAAAATTTGCGGAAAAAATTTCAGATTCAGTCGGTAAACTTGGTAAATCAACAGGTGGGTTATTATCTTCAACAGTGGCGGTTGTTTCAGGCACAGTAAAAAAAGCCCGCGCCATCAAGGTTCCTTCCCCTGAATCATTTGCTGCTGTAGAAATTGTTCCTGCAGGAAAAATAGTAAAGGTAGTACCCGCGGCAGAGAGGCCAAAGAAATACAGAGAGCCAATAAAATTAGGTCCTTTTCTCAGAAAAAACGCTTTCAGATTCTTATTTGTGCTGCTTCTTTTGATGTGGTTTGGAGAAATACTTTACTACACAATGAGATGGAGACCTCCGAGGGAAAAATTTGAAGAGATGTACGGTACTGTGGAAAAGGAAAAAGTAAAGTCTCCGGCACCCACCCAGACAGCATCTTTGCCTGAACAGGAATACAGGGTACCCTCTGTTAATATAGAGGGAAAAAGAGACCCATTTTCAAGCGGCTCATTAACAATGGAACTTATGAGAAAGCCCAGACCAACAGAAATAGCGAGGGCTTATCAACCGGGAATAATAACAATAAGAAAAACGCCGATATTGATAACTCCAACAGTATCCAGACCAGTAAGAGAAAAGTTTGAGAAAATAAGTTCAATTCTCAAGCCAGAAAAACCCGAAGTTACAACAGCAACAATGTCTGAGGTTACAACCTCAAAGGTTTTGCCGCCCCAGACAGTTACAAAACCTGAGATTTCTCCTCTTATAACGCCTCAGATTGAGTGTCCTCTCGTATATAGAGGCAGTTTAATCATGGAAGGTATTGAGTATATATTCATTGAAGGGAAATATAGAACATACAGGGTAACTGTTGGTGATGTTGTTGAGGGATTCAGAATTTTGAAGAAAGAAAAAGGAGTTCTTACACTTTCAAAAGATGGAACCATTATAGAAATTCCTGCTGAATAACTTGACTTTGGGTATTTTAACAGGGTAAAATACATGGAGGAAAGAAAATGAACAGGTTAATGAAGGCGAAGCTTCTGATACTGTGTGCGGTAATTTTTTGTTTCTGCGCGACACATCCTCTGATTGCGCAGACAACGCAGGTTTCTATCGCTACATCAACAGTAGAACTGGACCTTTTATACAGTGATGCTATTAAGAGTTATTATCAGAAGGATTATGCACGAGCAATAACACTTCTCAAGCAGATTCAGGGGCTTTCTCCTGCCTACAAACGCTCCCAGATTACACACTACCTCAGAACAGCGGAAAGCCGTCTTGGAAAAGCAGGACCTGTTGAAGTGTTCAAAGTCCCGGGTCAGCAGATAAAGGAGATAGAGATAAACAAAGAAGGTGAGCTTGAGGCGATGGCTGAGGAATCCCAGAAGGTTTTGCTTAATACGGCAAACTACCTTGACTCAGTGGGGAAAGAGGGAAAACTGACTGATTTTCAGCTTCTGGGTCCAAAGGCAACCTTAAAAATGGCAAAAGAGGCGTATGAAAACAGTCAATACACAGAAGCAATCCGACTTGCCAATAAGGCACGATTTCAGATTGATGAGCTTCTTGCACAGAAAAAACCAGGAATTATGCTGGGCAAGGTTGCAGATTATCCTGTAACCCTTAACCTTACAGATGCCGACCTTCAACAGACACTAAAACTCATATACGACCTTACTGGTGCTAACATTGTAATGATGCAGGGTATTACAGGAAGGGTTTCAATTAATGTCAAGGACCTTCCTCTTCAAAGGGTTCTTGACCTGATATGCGAATCAAACAACCTCAAATATGTTGAAGACAATGGTGTTATTAAAATTATGACGGTTGATGAGTTTAATAAGTCATCTGCTGCTGTGAAGGCACGCTTGAGAAGGGTTTTTCAGATCCACTATGGGGATGCTTACAGCATTATGAAGGCGCTTAAAGAAACATTTCCGCTTCAAACGATTGTTCACGAACCAAGGACAAATGCCATTGTGATTGATGCTCCTGACGATGAAACCGCAACAAAAATCGGGGATGTTGTTTCTGCTCTTGACACTCCTATATCTCAGGTTCTTCTTGAGGCAAAACTTGTTGAGATACTTCTTTCAGATGAAAATACATTCGGTATTGACTGGCTTGTAAGTTCAAGGCTGGTTTCAGCGCTTGGTTCTGGTGGCACATTAACCGGACCAAAATTTGGAGAGACGCCTACATTTACACCAGGGGTTTCTTCTTCATTACCGCAGGGAACATTTTCATTCGGCATTACAAACTACAATGTTAACTCATTGATACAGGCACTCAGCGCAAAAGGCAGGGTAAAGCTGCTTCAAGCGCCAAAAATAATGTGTCTTAATGGCACAACCGCAGTGATAAAGGTAGAAACAAATGTCCCGTACCTTATTCCTCAGTCAACAGTATCACAACAGCAACAGACAATCACAACCACTGCAACATTCAATGTTTTTGAAGACCTGGTTGGAACTGAGTTTATGGTTACTCCTATCATTCAGAGAAATAGAAGCATATTTCTTAACCTTAATATCTATGATTCACGTCTCATTGAAATTAAGCGGTTAACGGCAATTGCCGGAGGTCAGCAGTATTCAACTGACCAACCGGTGATATCAAGCAGAGAAACAAATCAGAGTATTGTTGTTTTTGATGGTCAGACACTTATTATCGGAGGCATGATCCAGGATAGGAGAGAAATCAAGACAACTGGTGTTCCATTTTTCCAACACATCCCGCTTCTTGGATATTTTTTTAAGAAGCCCAGTTACAGCAATTCAAAGAGTGAGATGCTTCTGTTTTTGACTCCAAGAGTTATTAGTACATATGAAGACGCAACGGTTGTCAGCAAACCAGACGTACAGAAAATGGAACAGAAAATGGACGCAGGCATCCTTGAGAAATTCTAACAGGGATAAACCCTGTTTTTCTGAGATATGTCTAAATAATAGATGCTGCAGATTACCTGTAGCAGGAGGTGAAAAATGAAAAAGATACTGATCAGCGCGGTTGTACTGTGTTTAATCTTCGGTTGTCTTGAATTGTTTTCTCAAACGACGTCAAGCACAAGGACAACTTCATCAAGGACAGGTTCAAGGACATCCTCAACCGGCGGGACAACGACCTACGGATACGGAACAACTGCCAATGCTGATTTTGTTGTTGCGACAGTTGCCGGAATGCTCAGACATCCAAACAAAGAGGTAAGGATGCAGGTACTTCAATCTCTTGTTGGGGGTATGACCCTTGGTTCAACAACCTCCACAAGTTCATCATCCACAACTACAAAAGGTATTGGAGATATCTTTGCTCTCAGGGGAGGAACAACGAGAACCTCAGGTTCATCAACCAGCACAACATCAACCGAGGGACTTGGCTCAACAGTTTTTATCCCTGAATTTTTCACAATGCTTGCAGACCCTGACCCTCAAATCAGGGACCTTGTTTCAATAGCCCTTGACCAGATTTTTGGAACAGACGCAAGTTTGATTCGTTTTATGAATGACCCTGACCCTGTTGTCAGAAAATATGCAATACGACTTTTTGTGATAAGGGCTCAGACAAGCGACCAGTACAGAACAACGACCACAAGTTCATCATCAAACACAAACTATGTAAGAAGCAGCAATGACATACTGGTTATGAGAATTCTTTTAAATATGATAAAGGATCCTGATCCTGATGTGAGAAAGGTTGCTTCTGATGCCCTGGAAAAGTTTATCAGCGACCTTGAGCAGAGATATCAGGCGACAATGCAAACAACTCAGCAGCAGGGACTCCAACCAGGAAGATAACTTGGATGTCACAGGGCAAACACAGAAAAAGGTCAGATGACTCTTAGAAAAAAAATAATTTTGATATATCTGATTTTTTCGTTTCCGGTTATTCTTTTTGCCCAGAAGCAGTTCACTTTGAATTTCAATAATGTTGACATACTCACCTTCATCCGGCTTGTAAGTGAATTTACAGGTGAAAACTATGTTATTGACCCTGCTGTCAGAGGCAACGTTACAATCTTTTCGCAGAAACCTGTTGAAAGCGAAAAACTAAATCAGGTTTTTCAAGCTGTGCTTAATCTTTATGGGTTCACAGTTATAAAAAAGGATAGTGTTTCATTTATTATCCCATCAACAGATGGAAGGGCAAGGTCTCCGGTTGTGAATTTTGGGGATATCCAGGATGATAAACTGGATGTTCATATTACTCAGATTATACCCATGAAGTATTACCCGGTTGACACAGTTTCTCAGATTCTAACACCCTATCTTTCAAAAGCAGGACAGATTTCTTTTGATAGCCGCAGCAATACGGTTTTTATATCTGATTTTGGCGCAAATGTAAAGAAAATTCTTGAACTTGTCAAAACAATTGACCAGCCCAGTCCCCCGGGAAAAGAAACACTGCGCACCTATAAACTTCAGAATGCCAATGCTGAAGATGTAGCAAAAATATTGAGTGATATCCTTGTCAAAAAAAGACCCCAGCAGAAAAGACCAGGTGTACAACTTTCACAGCCAGCAGTGGTTGCTGTCAAGCCAACGAATTCACTTATTATTTATGCTGATGTTGATGATTACAACAATATTGAAAACCTTATTAAAGAAATTGATGTGATGACAAATCAGGTTCTTATAGAGGCACTTATAGCAGAAGTTTCGTATAAAAAAGAGCAGGATATAGGAATTCAGTGGGCAACAGTGCAGGATTTTGACCACGACAGATATTCTGGTTCAGCAGAGACAAAGTTCGGTATTGAGACAGCCACAACTGGAATGAAGATTGGTTTTACTGATACCAGAACCCTTGTGGACCTTTTGAAGGTTGTGGCATCTGGGAAAGACACACAGTTCAATATTTTGAGCACCCCACAGATAATGACTGCAGATAACAGTGAGGCAACGATTAATGTGAGTGAGAATACCCCTTATCTTAAAGAGACAAGATTTACAACAACAACCGGTGGAATTGGAACAGACACAATTAGAAGTTATGATTACAAGGATGTTGGGATTATCCTCAAGATTACGCCTCAGATCAGTCAGGATAAGTATGTTCGCCTTAAAATTCATCAGGAAGTGACAAAGGTCATCACTGAGAACACAGAAGGTGCCCTGACAACAGCAAAACGTGAGGCAGATACAACGCTGATAGTGCCTAACAACAAAACAGTTGTTCTTGGCGGGTTAATCAGAAACGACAATGAGAGCACTGTGAGTAAGGTTCCTTTTTTTGGTGATATACCCGGAATAGGGAAACTTTTCAGAAGAGAAACAAAGGGCAGTGTTAAGACAAACCTCTTAATTTTTATTACACCTCGCATCATCACGGGTTTTGAAGAAACAGAGAAAATAAGGCAGGAAAAGGAGAAGATTCTGCAGAATGAACAAAAAAAGTAAGTTTTCCCTAAACCAGGATGAGATTGAAAAACTTATTGACCCGGAACTTCTCGGAAGATTCCCGTACACATTTCTGGAAACATTTGTTCTTCTCCCACTCAAGGATGTTCCTGGAAAGGCCCTTTTTGCAACAGATAACCCTTCAAAAATTGACCAGGGTGAAATAGAGCAGTTCACCGGGAAAAAGGTTTCTTTTGTGGTTCAAAGCAGAGAGATAATACTTAACCTGCTTAAGAAACACTATTACAATCCGTCATCCTCTCAGAAGATTATTCAGGAATTGAGCCGTGATGAGGCAGCCCTCGGCGATTCATTTGCAGAGGAACTTCCTGCCCAGAACGGAGACCTTCTTGACCTTGCAAATCAGGCACCTATCATACGGCTTGTAAATCAAATTTTTTACAGGGCAATTCTGATGAGGGCAAGCGATATCCATCTTCAATCTCTTGAAAACCACCTGAAGGTAAGATACAGAATTGACGGTATGCTTCATGATATTCTCACTCTTCCGTCAAAATATCAGCCGGCAGTTATCTCAAGGGTGAAAATTATTTCTGACCTTGACATTGCAGAAAAAAGGACCCCGCAGGATGGAAGGACAACCATCAGGGTTGAAAATAAGCAGATTGATGTAAGGGTTTCAATCATCCCGACATTTTTTGGTGAATCAGCAGTTCTTAGATTGCTTGACCAGTCAACATACAGTTTTGGACTGAACGAACTTGGTTTTTCAGAAGAAGACCTTTCAAAATTTGACGGATTGATTCACTACGATCATGGCATCATTCTTCTTACAGGTCCTACTGGCAGTGGAAAAACAACAACATTATACGCAGCACTGTCAAGAATCAACAATCCCCATATTCATATCATTACCCTTGAAGACCCGGTTGAATATCATCTTGAAGGTATAAACCAGATACAGGTTAATCCAAAGGTTGGTCTTACATTTGCAAACGGATTGAGGTCAATTTTGAGGCATGACCCGAACGTCATTATGGTTGGTGAAATAAGGGACAGAGAAACCGCAGAAATGGCGATTCAGGCATCCCTGACCGGACATCTTGTTTTCAGCACCCTTCACACAAATGATTCAACCAGTTCCATCACAAGATTGCTTGATATGGGTATAGAACCCTATCTGATTGCTTCGTCGGTAATTGGAATAATTGCACAGCGGCTTGTTCGCCTGAACTGTTATAGATGTTCTCAGTCAGCAAGTTATCCTGCTGAACTTTTGAAGGAAATAGGACTTGACCCATCAGCAAATAACTACAATTTCAGAGCAGGCAAGGGGTGTGAAACCTGTCTGAATACTGGTTATCACAAGAGAACAGGCATTTTTGAGTTTCTTGAAATTGACGACATTATCCGTTCATTGATTATGAAACAGGTATCAGCAGGCGAAATCAGAAGGCACGCTCTCAACCGTGGATTGAAAACACTGAGGATGGACGGCGCTACGAAGGTCGCTGAAGGACTTACCACAGTGAGTGAAGTCCTGCGTGTAACCCAGGAAACCTGATATGTCCAGATTCTCTTTTGAAGGTTTTGATAAGAACGGCAGACGCATTTCCGGGAAAATTGATGCCGACAGTTACGCTGTGGCAAAGGCTCTTGTTAAGGAAAAGGGCATCTACATAAAGAAACTGATTTCACTTGAAAAACAAAGAATGCACATATACGAGAAGGTCAGGAAAGAGGATTTTGCTCTTTCAATCAGAGAACTTGCTACACTTTTGAACTCTGGACTTACCCTTGATGAAAGCATATCAGGTATTGTTGCCCAGATGAAGGAGTGTCGACTCCGCGATGTTTATTCTGATATTCAGAAGCAGATTCGCGAGGGTAAAAGTTTTTCAAGGTCTGCTTCGCAGCATCCTGATCTATTTTCAGACATTTCACTTTCAATGATAAGATCAGGTGAAGCAAGCGGGACACTCGGGCCTGTTCTTGAACACATAGCAGGGTTTCTTGAGGAATCTATTCAATTCAGAAGCAAGGTAATGAATATCATGACATATCCGATACTGATGGCGATTGTTGGTTTTTTTGTTCTTATTTTCATTTTCACATTTGTTACTCCAACAATCACCCGTATATTTTCGGAAATCTCTCTGAAACTTCCCATTCCAACAATTATTCTGATAAAGGTTTCTGCTTTTCTGAGACAGTATCTTCTCGCAGTGCTTGTCCTTGTTGCTGCGGTGGTCTGGTTTGCTCGCAGGTATTTTTCTTCTGCTGCTGGCAGGACACGGCTTGCAGGTATCAGGAAAAAGATTCCATATCTTGGAGAAATCTTTCTGAAAAGCGAGATTGCAAATTTTACTGGAACTCTCGGAACGCTTCTTGAAGGAGGGGTGGAAATTTTGACAAGTTTCAATATCGCTCAGGACCTCATTTCAAGTCCTGACTTGAAACAGCAGGTTCAAAAGGCACGGGACCTTATTTCGCACGGACACAGTGTATCTTCTGCGCTTCGCAAAACAACAATGTTTCCATACACGGTAATACAGTTGATTTCAGCCGGTGAAAAAAGCGGAAATATGCCGGAGATGTTGAGAAGAATATCGTCAAACTTCAAGGACGAGGTGTCTCAGAAGGCAACAAGATTTGTTACTATTCTTGAGCCGTTTATGATTCTTTTTATGGCTGCTATTGTCGGTTTTGTTGTGATTGGCATAATGCTGCCAATTTTCCAGATAAGTCAGAGCATAAGATAGGAGAAAAAATGTCTATGCGGAAAAGATTTTTCACTCAGTCAAATGGATTTACCTTTATAGAATTAATGGCTGTTGTTGTTATTCTTGGAATCCTCGCTATGTATGTGATGCCAAGAATTTTCGGGAGAGTTGACGAGGCAAAGGCCACTGCAGCAAAGGTACAGATAAAAAGCCTGGAACAGGCACTGCGGCTTTTCTATCTTGACAACAGTTTTTATCCTTCCACAGAGCAGGGCCTTGAATCTCTCATATCAAAGCCAACAACAGGCAGGATTCCTGAAAAATGGCGGGAAGGCGGTTATCTTGAAAAAAATGCTATTCCACTTGATCCGTGGGGACACCAGTATATTTACATATCTCCTGGAAGAAACGGCGAGGACTACGAAATAATTTCATATGGCAAAGACGGACAGGAAGGTGGACAGGGATATGATGCGGATATTTCAAGCAGCGAGATTGAATCTTCTCAAAAAACTCAGTAGCAGGGGTTTTACCCTTCTTGAGATGATGGCGGTTATCCTCATAGCAGGTTTTTTTTTCTCAATATAGCGAAGTTTTCAGGTATTTCCTTTCTTGAAGAGGAATTACACCTGCCTGGAATTGAAGAGATTTTTTCTCAGGTAACAGGCGAAAGTCTGAACTCAGGCAGTTCGCAAATTCTTTTTCTCAATATTGACGAACAGAGCTGGGCAATCATAAGCAGTGAGGAAACACTTTTGAAAAATGTTCCTGAAGGAATTTCCTTTAATAAACTGCAGGAAAACCTGAGGATTGTAAGCGTTACTGTTGGCGGGTTCAACTTTAAGTCAGGAATTCCAGGCATTATGTTTTTCCCTGATGGCAGCCGCGAATATGCAGAGATACAAATCAATGATGTCCAGACAGGAGAAGAATGGACTGTTGTCTTGAATCCTTATGTGCCTGTAATTGAGATTACCAAGATTCCACAATGAATCATAGAGCAAAAGGTTTTACACTTCTTGAGGCAATGGTGGCAGTGGCGATGTTTGCTGTGCTCGGGCTTGTATGTCTTGAAAACTATCTTTTGAATGCGGATATTTCTCAAAAGATTATTGACTCGCAGTCCTGCATGATGCTTGCAAAACAAAAGGAATTTGAATATCTCCAGAATCCTGAAAATGTGTCTGAATCAGGGGATTTTGGCAGTGCTGACCCTGATGCGAGATACAGAATTGAAACATCAGATATCACCCTTACTGAAACAATAACATCCGACAGCGAAATAACTTTCAATTTTACTGTTATTCGCATCGTGGTTGAAAAACATGGTTCGCAGATATCATACCCATTTGTAATCAAAAGTTCCGAAAATCAAAGCAAATGAAAAAGAGAAAAGGATTCACACTGATAGAAATGCTGGTTGTAATTGCTATAGGGTTTATGATTGTAATGCTTGTCTATCAAACAATGCAGACAACAATAAGGGTTTCCAGGGACATCAGAGAGAAACTTGCCCGGATGCAGAGGATAAACTTTTTCCTCAATTCGTTTTCAGGCAGATTATTCTGTATGGTTCCCGACAGCAAAGAAAACAGTTTCAGCCATGAATCACTCTCAATTGAGATTGTTGAATATAAAAGGCGAAAGATTGTTACCTTTACAGTTGAGCAGAACGAACACAACAAGTATGACCTTTCTGTCAAAGAAAAAGATATCTTTTATGATACTGAATCCATTTATCCTGCGATTCAAAATCTGGATTTTATTGAGTTTTCATTTTTTGATGGAGAGTCGTGGTTGACTGACTGGGAAAAGGAAACAGTCCCGCAGGGAATTGCCATCACCTTTGAAAAGGATGGTTCAAAGATATTTTTTCCAGGGATGCTTGATATCCAGAGCCAGGAGGTTCAGCAGTGAAAAATGGGTTCATACTTATTACAACTGTGGCTTTTCTGGCAATTCTTGCAGCAAACGCATTTATGTTTACGGAATTTGTTAGACTGAGAGCAGAAATTCAACATAACCAGAATTCCAGGTTTCTTGTAGACCGAATTGCAAAAGCGGGAGTCAGCGCAGGAGAACTTATTCTTTCTATGGACAAAAATTCCTATGATTGGTCTGGTGATGTCTGGGTCAAGCCCAAACACCTTGTTTTACCTGAAGGAACAGTTGACATAACGATTGAGCCGCTGGATACACGATTTAATATCAACAGCATCATAAATAAGGACGGGTCATTAAATACTCAGTCAATAAACTTGTTCAGCAATCTTCTGTCAGTAATGGGGCTTTCATCGGGTCTTCTTGATACGCTTCTTGACTGGCTGGATACTGACGATTTTCCGAGAGTTTTTGGTGCAGAATCAGAATACTACAGCGACCTGACGCCACCGTACAGGCCAGCAAATGGCAGGCTTATGGATGTTTCAGAACTTGTTTACATCAAGGGCTTTACAACGGAAATCCTGAAGCGCAGTGACGAGCGTCAGGGACTGCTTGATTTGCTAACCATCTTTTCCGATAATAAAATAAATGTTAATATGGCTGACCCGATTATACTTCAGGCTCTGGGATATGGTACTGCCTCTGTGGAAAAAATCCTGAATGAGAGGGAACTGCGACCATTAAGTATGAATATCCTTATGAATATTGACAGGCAGACAAGTTCCTCTCTTACAAGGATTGTGAAATTTACCAGCAGTTTTTTCTGCATAACGGCTCGTGTGGATTGCAAAGGTATTACAGGCGCTCAATCCCTGATTGTTCAAAGAACCAATAGTGGCATTAAGCGATTGAGGTGGGAGAGAAATTGAATCTGATTGTATATCTGAGAGATAAAGAGTTTTATCTGTATCACTCGGAAGAAAAGAAAATTCAGTCGGTTTTTGAAACCGAACAGGATGTACTGGATTTTTTTACAGAGAATAAGGTTACAAGTTTAAGTTTGATTTTCAGCAGGCCTCTTGTTTTCGTAAGAACTCTGGAATTCCCCTTTTCCGGTTTGAAGAAGATTTCCCAGGTTCTACCTGAAGAGAGTGCATCGTTATTTCCAGTACCAGCAGAAGAACTTGAATTGTTCTGGTATCCTGTTTCAAGAGAAAAGACCAAGACAACCATCCTGATACTTGGCGTTGAGAGGAAAAGAATTGAAAGATGGCAGAAACTGAAATCATCATTCAAGTTTAGTATGAGAATTGGTCTGGAACCGTTTGTCCTTACAAACTATGTATCAAAAACAATCTCCGAGCGAAACTACCTGCTTGTTTTCATTGATGAAAACTACATTGCAAAATACAGAGTAGAAAACAGTGTTATTGTTGAAAGTTCTTCATCATTTCTTGAGCCAGGCATGCTGGATGAATATCTGGAGGAAACCAGAAGTGAAAAATCAAATCTGCCTGTGATCCTTCTTGGAGAACCTGTTTCTGGAAAGCGAGGGGCTGATTTCAGAGTGATTTCGCAAAAAAAATCTGACTCCTGCGTGTCAATGCTTTTTGCGCTTTTTGAAAGTTTCCCGAACCTTCCGCTCAATCCTGCATTCAAAATTTTCAATGTGCGATATTCTGAGATTGCAGTAAGTCCGGTGTTGATATTTGCAGTTTGTGTATATCTTGGCATTGCAGGAATTATGTTCAGGCCTTACTTTGTAGCAAGGCATTATCAGGAAAAGGTGAACAGTATAAACAGGCAGATGGAAGAACTTTTCAGAGCATCTTTTCCGGATGTTTCAAGGGTGGTTAACCCTGTAATACAGGCGAGAGAAAACCTGAAAAATTCTCAGGGTATTCAGCAGATAGTGCCGAAAATCTCTGTCATTTCAATTATGAGTACAATCTCAAAAATAGTTCCGGAAAATATTCCATTCAAGATTTCACAGATGAGTCTGCGCGGCAGAGACCTATTTCTTAACTGTCTGACAGATACACTTGAAAATGTGGAAATTATTTCACAATGCTTCAGAGAGACAGAATTGTTCAGTGGCGTAAAGGTTGGTGGAATAATGCCTGAGTCAGGGCAGATAACATTTAACCTCCTGATAAAAATAGAAAATGTTCAGAACTAATTTAAGAAACCTGTCTGCGGCTGGTCTTCTTGTTCTTGTTTTGCTCTATCAATTTGTCTGTGCTCCGGGAATCAGGAAGATTAGGGATCTCAACAGGATTTACACCCAGAAACAAAAAGACCTTGAAACACTCAACAATCTGATTCTGCAGTACAAGAGCAGAACAAACCAGACCAGCATTGTTTTTGCGCCTGAGAACTTTAACCTTTACCTTTTTGTGTCAAAAACGCTTGAGGTTACAGGACTTAAATCACAGGTTTCAAGGATCACTCCTATAAGTGAAAATATTCTTCTGAATGCTAAGGAACAGCGCATAACTGTTACGCTTGAAGATGTTGAACTTGCTAAACTTCTGGGTTTTCTTAACGAGGTTGAAAAAAGAGGGTTTCTAAGGTTTGGATATCTTCAGATTTCACGCAACCCGCAGAAACAGTTTTTTGTCAAGACAGAAATGGAAATTTTTTCTTATAAAAAAAATGGACAATGAACAAAAAAAAATATTCCTCATAGACGCAAACAATATCATATACAGGTCTTTCTTTGCGATAGGAAGATTTACAACCTCTACAGGACAGCCCACAAATGCGGTTTTTGGCTTTGTGTCAACCCTTTTGAAAATCTTGAAAGAATATAAACCTGTCCATATGGCTGTTGTTTTTGATGCGCCAGGACCAACATTCAGACATTCTCTTTTTGAGGAATATAAAATCGCCCGCAAACCTATGCCTGATGAATTGCAGGCCCAGATTCCTGTGATAAAGGAAATAATAAAAAGATTTGGGATGAAAATTCTCCAGCAGGATGGTTATGAAGCAGATGATTTACTGGCATCCGTGGCATTGAAATTTTCTGAACGCGGTTTTGACATTGTTGTTATTACAGGAGATAAAGATATACTGCAGTTGTTGAACAGGAAGATTACTGTTTTGAATCCTGCAACATGGAAGGTGACCGATGAAAACATCTTTCAGGAAAAATACGGTTTTGCGCCTGCCAGTATTGTTGATTATCTTGCTCTTGCAGGAGATGCCTCTGACAGTATCCCTGGTGTACGCGGCATCGGAGAAAAAACAGCCGCACAGCTAGTCAGGAAATTTGGCAGCATTGAAAATATTTATGAAAACATCGCAGACATTAAAGGCAGAACGCGCGATATTCTGATGGCAGATAAAAACTCTGCTTTTTTGAGCAAGAAACTTGTGTTGCTTTCTTGCAATATTCCGCTTGAGATAACTGAAGAGCATCTGAAAATCAGCCAGCCGAACATTCTTGCCATCAAGGAGATTTTTCAAAATCTGGAATTCAGGAAATTTGAAAATTCTATTTCTGAGATTTTTTCACTTTCTTCATCCAATAATAATCATGATTCTTTTGCGATTGGTGAAAGTATTTTTGATTTCAGAGAAATAACAGAGAATCCACAAAAATTCAAGCAGAAACTGGAAGATAAAAACATCCTGAAGATAGGCAAAGATATCAAGGAAAAGACAAAACTGCTCGCTTCAAAAAATATCCATCTTTCTCAGCCGTATTTTGATGTTTCAATTGCCTCTTTTCTTCTCGGGAAAAGTATTTCTGCCGCAGACATATTACAGGCATACAGGCAATACAGGGAAGAACTCACGAAGCAGCAGATGGAATTTCTTTTTGACTGTGTTGAGATTCCACTTATTGAGGTGATTGTATCCATGGAGACGAACGGAATTCTTGTTGACACCGGCTATCTCAAAGAATTGAAAGACCAGTATCAGGAAGAAATGGATCAACTGCAGGAAAAAATTTTTGCTCTTGTCGGAGAGGTCTTTAATATCAATTCACCGTCGCAGGTTGGAAGGATTCTGTTTGAGCGTCTCGGACTGCCATCAAAAAGAAAAACAAAAACTGGTTATTCAACTAATACAAATGTTCTTGAACAGATTCGCGATAGACACAAGATAGTTGACCTTATTCTTCAATATAGAGAACTTTCAAAATTATGCAGCACATATATTGACGGATTCTCTGAATATATAAGTCCGGTTGACAGCAGAATCCATCCGGAATTCCTGCAGACAGGAGTTTCAAGCGGACGGCTCGCCTGCAGAAACCCAAATCTGCAGGCAATTCCCGTGAAGACAGAAAAGGGAGGCAGAATAAGAAAGATTTTCATTGCAGCCAGAGAAGCGGTACTTTACTCATTTGACTATAATCAGATTGAACTGAGAGTTCTTGCTCATTTTTCAGACGACCCTGTACTTTGCGATGCGTTCAAAAATGGTAGAGACATTCACCTTGAAACAGCAAAACAACTTTTTCCCTTCCAGTCAGATTCGCTTTTTGGAAGCGAGGATGTTGAAAGGTACCGCCGCATAGCAAAAACTATTAATTTTGGCATAATATATGGAATGAACGCATATGGGCTTGCCCAGCGTCTTTCCTGCACACCAGAAGAAGGACAGGCATTTATTGAATCATATTTTGCAAAATTTCAGGGGGTAAGGAGATACATTCACCGGTCAATATCAGACGCAGAAAAACTTGGTTATGCGAGGACAATGTTTGGAAGAAAAAGATATCTGCCGGAGATACACTCAGAAAACAAAAACCAGAGGGAATTTGCCTGCAGGGTTGCAATCAATATGCCGATACAGGGAACATCTGCTGAACTTATCAAACTTGCAATGATTGAAATCCACAAACTTATGAAATCCCGCAATTTACAGAGCAAAATGATACTACAGATTCATGACGAACTCTTGTTTGAAATATATGAGGAAGAGCAGGATGTTGTTGAAGAAATCAGGACGATTATGGAAAACATTTATAATCTGAATGTGCCGTTAAAGGTTGATGTTCAAAAAGGGAAAAACTACCTTGAATTGACAAAGATTTGACAGGACTTGACAAACTCAAATATACCTATTAAAATAGTATTGACAGTGCGACATAATTCATTTAATATTAAAAAAGAAGGGAGGTGAGAAAGATGAAAAAAGGATTCACTCTCATAGAACTTCTGGT
>DYKA01000109.1 GCA_020722805.1 Vermiphilus sp. | reverse complement strand
CCTTGCAGGATCCAATGTCATGGCAAGTTTCTTCACAGCCAACCTGACACCGGCCTTGCCAGAGGCAACCTCTTCTGCTGTCACTTCAACCTTGCCTGTTTCAACATCCACGCATTTCACACTCACATAATATTCACTGCCCACCTTGCTGACTGTCCCAAAAATCATTACCTTCACATTCAACATGTTTCCTATCAAGGCAGCGTCCTCAGAACTTGTTATGCCTGTCATCTGCATCTGCTGTTCTGCAAGAAGTTTTTCCATCTTCTCCCGTGCTATCATGATGATAACATCAGAAGCAGCCAGGTCAATACGCAACCATTCTGCAGCTGACCCGCCAAGGTCCTCCTCACAGTTCTTAACTTCAAACTCACTTACTGCCACACGTACAGGCTTTTTCCCGTCGTACGGCAAAGTTTTTAAGAAAAAGTGCCAAGAAAAAGTGCCGGGTCTGTTTGGGCCAAAAAGGGACCAAAAAGACCAGTCAAAAAGTACCGGGTCTGTCAAATTTTGGGAAAAGTGCCATGGGGAAAAGGGAAAGGGAAAAGTGCCAGGTCTGTCAATTTTAGCAAAGAAAAACAGACCCGGCACCTTCTTTTTTTCCTTCTTTTTTATTTTTTTTACCAAAAAGTGTAACATTTTCCGAGGACTAGTTGTTGAATAGAGACAGAAATCGAAAGATATAGGAGAGTAGTCATGTCAAGACCATTAAGAATCGAGTTCCCTGATGCGCTGTATCATGTTATGTCTCACGGAAACGGGAATAAATGGATCTACAAGGATTCAACGGATATGAATAATTTCATCAATTCCCTAGTTAGAATTGTAGAAAAATACGGATTTCAGATTTTCAGTTTTACTCTAATGAGAAACCATTATCATATACTGGTTAAAACACCCTTAGGTAACCTTTCGCGGGGGATGATGCAATTTAACAGGGAATTGGCAGTATTGATAAATCAAAGAACCAAACGCAAAGGCAGTGTGTTTCAGCACAGATACAAAGCCATACTTGTGCAGGAGGAAGAATATTTCGGAAACGCTTACGATTATGTAACTGACAATCCTATCCGAGCAAAAATCTGTTCAGATCCTAAGGAATATGAAGGTAGCCATACCTTCTGGGTAGGTAAAAACGATGAAAGGGTGAGAAAAATCCTTGTCACATCCAAATACATGGGCAAAAAACACAATACAGCCGAAGATTCGGAAATCAGTGTCCAACTCAGAAATTATTTTCTTGGGACAAAAGAATGGATGAAATCGATGAGAGCGAAAGCAAAACTTGGCAATATTTCAGAAGAGATAAAAGAGGGCTGGAAATTCTCATTGAAGGAAGTTGACGAAAATGCAGTAAAAAAGGCCTTTACAAAGGAAGAAGGTAAATTCATGGAAAATGTCCTGATGTTCTTAAATCATAAATTTACTGATATTACATTAAAAGCACTTGGCAAACGCTTTGGCATTGGGAGCATATCAACAGTATCGCAGAGAATCAGAAGCATAAGAAAAATCGCCTTTCAGGATTTACGAATTTCAGGATTGCTTCGTATGGTTGAAACATCCTGTTAATATAAAAAAATCTAAATCATAAACCTCACCCCCCTTAAA
The DNA here is from genome assembly GCA_020722805.1 of Vermiphilus sp. GTDB lineage: Bacteria > Ratteibacteria > UBA8468 > B48-G9 > DTJG01 > DTJG01. Next base: position 3,033 of record DYKA01000109.1, on the reverse strand, counting down.
CAACGTACAAAACAATATCTTATTTACAATTTTCTTCAAATTATTTTTTCCTGACCTCTGCAAAACTTAATTGACAACATATCCTTGAACTGTGTCTTATTATGTGGTTATTCAATGGTTTAGAATAATATTTGTCAACTTATTTATGCAAAGGTCATTAATATTGCAAGTGAAAAAAATGCCTGCAAAAAGTGCCGGACCTGTCAAATTGACATGGTGCCGGGCATAGGTGCCAGGTCTGCCAATTTTAGCAAGGGGCAAAAAAACAGACCTGGCACTTTTTTCGGCAGGCACTTTTTTCGGCATGGATTTCGTGTGTTTATTTCCTTAGCAATGCCTTCAACCTTTCTGCATTGAAATCCACTGAAATACCGAAATTGTTGATCACTTCCTGGATTTTCATCAGGTCGTCTCCAGCTTCATGCATCCTGTCAGAGAAAGCAGAAAGCTCATTCATGATCTTTTCATTGAGATCCGGGAACCTCTTGGCTATATTGTGATAGGCCGCATCTTTTCCAGAAGCACCGTAAATATGATCCCTGTAGAACACTTCTGCCTGCTCCATGATATTCCGCTTCTTTTTCACATCACTGATGTCAGTTATGGGGTAAGACCTACCTAACAACAATTCAATCACCTTAAAAGCATTCTCTTTTTTCTTGGCTTCTACAAAAGCATCCATTCATGACTCCGTTTATGCCTTGATTTGCTTCTGGAAGGAATTCCAGACAGATGTACAGGCAGATTATCAATGACAATCTATAATCAAAAAACAGCAATGTCCAGGCATAGGTACCAGGTCTGCAAAATTTAGCAAGGGGAAAAAAAATAGACCTGGTACCTTTTTTGTTTTGGTAAAAATAGACCTGGTACCTTTTTTTTCTGTTCATTTCAACTAGGCACTTTTTCAACAAATCTTTACACGGGAACTCTTCTTTTTAATGGAAGTGAAAACGGATTCAATGACCTTGAGGGTTTTCAGACCGTCTTCTCCTGTAGATGTGATTGTCCTGGATTTTCCATCAAGGAAATCTAATAATGAAGAAATTTCTGACTTGAAATAGTTCGATCTGGGAAAAGAAGGCATCTGGATTTCCTTAAGGTCTTTAAATCCCTTGTAATGGACACTTTCAGCAGAAGTGAACAGCTTCATCTTCGTATTGCCGATCAGAACCCTGCCGTTCTTTCCCTGGATGTCAAGTTCAAAATCGAAATAGTCACGCAGCCCGCCTGCTTCCAAAAACACGCTTGCGCCATTTTTCAATTTCAATACAGCAGTGATCGCTTCCCTGCAATGACTGTCCATGAATCCACGAACAGATACAATGTCTCCAGCGAGATACTGGATGATGTCAACAAGATGAGTCCCATCATGCAGCAAGGAAGTCTGGTTGATATTGAAACTCTTCTGCTTTAAAGGGACCGCAGTCAGCACATGACCGATTATCGTACGAATTTCACCGATCTTTCCCGCCTCAATCCATTGTTTTATGGTCCTATACCTGTCTTCGAAGCGGCGTTCATGGTTTATAAGAAGAAGTTTCCCTCGCTTTCTGCAGACGTCAACCATTTTTTTTCCAAGTGAAACATCCAAAGCGATCGGTTTTTCGCAGATGATGGCTTTTATGGATTCAGATTCTGCAGCACGAAGAACGATTTCATGGTGCGAATCCGTCCATGTGCATACAGAGACTATTTCAGGTTTTTCATTGTTGAAAAGGTCTTCATACTTCTCATAAAGATTTTCCACCCCCCAACGTTTTCTGAAAAGTTTCCTGCGTCCAGGATCCTGATCACAGCCTGCAATCACCTTGACTCTTTTTTTCAATGACTGATAAGCGCCCATGTGTGTGCACGGTTTCTTACGGAGCGGGTCATCCTCAAGCAGGGAGGCAATCCGGCCAAGACCGATGATGGCAACAGAGTAGGTTTTCATATTTTATCCGATATGAATGATTTCATTAGCGGTTTAAAATACTAACGTATACTGTGAAGGTCAAATTTGAGAAATCAGAATCATCACAACCAAGGGCTCGATATGTCAACTGCATCTTGAACTGAACAGGATTAGGGACAATAAAATCATGGATCAGATCAGGAAATTGGCATCTTTTCCCATCTGTCCGAGCATGTTTCGTATTTTGTTTTCCCAAAGAGCTTTTCGAACACTTTTCTTTCTTGTACCATAATTATGCTCTCCTCTAATAGTTTTTTAAAATGCAGAAACAACGTTAAAATCCTTTAAAGCTTGTGTTAAATTAGCGTAAACCCTGACAGTCCGGTCACAAGTTCCATTAACAAAAATTTAAGATGATTTTAACATTTTTGAACCATCTTTAGCACTATTATAAATAGATTTGTTGAAATCCTAAAATTCCATTGTTTTTCGTTACTCATGAGGACAATATGAACTATCTTATTATCATTACACTGATTGTACTGTTTTTTCTGTTTGCATCCCATTTCATCAGCTACAGACTGCTTAAGAATTTCATGATTAAGCACAAGAAATATGGTCTCAACATCTGTTGCGGAAACACCTCCAACGGATCTGTCAACGCTGATATCGTAAAGCATTCGGACGTCCCTAATTTCATCCTCATCGAAAATATTTACAAATTGCCTTTCCAACACCACCAATTTGATACAGTCCTCTGTTCACATACGATGGAACATGTGGATGACCCTGAATCCTTCTACAGTGAACTGAAAAGAGTGGGCAAACAGATAACCATCATCATCCCCCCCATTTGGGATATTGCCGCCATGCTCAATGTTTTCGAACATAAATGGATTTTTCTGACTTTCCGTAAGAAACATATCAACGATCTTCCCCGTCGCATAAGATTGCCCTTTTCACAGACAATTCAAAAATGGTTTGGTCAAAGCGTCAAAGCCTAACAATCTTCATTCCTGACATGCCGGAAACATAGCCTGTTTAGCCAAAGCTTATACGTTTCATTCATGGTAAAGAGTCGAGAGACGTTTATCTGGACATCTCCCGTGCTTCAATGGAATAACGAGAATAAATTT
>DYKA01000108.1 GCA_020722805.1 Vermiphilus sp. | reverse complement strand
TTGAAAACATAAGTCTTTAGAGTAGAGTTTTTTGACTTTTAACATAGGAGGAGGAAAAAAAATGCCTATTCAACAAAAGTGGAATGCAGGAATTGCTGGATTATCAAGAGGCAGGGGTTTTGTTGATGTATTTGCGGCACATCCTGATGTCAGGATAGCAGCAGTCTGCGATATTGACCAGGAGAAACTTTCGGCAGTTGGAGATGCATTCAATCTACCTGACAGAGCGCGTTTTACTGAATTTGACGATTTTATCAACTCAAACATTGATATTGTGATAATTGCCACACCTATTCCATTTCATGTTCCTCAGAGTATAAAAGCACTCCAGGCAGGCAAGCATGTTCTCTGTGAGCAGACAATTGCTTATACAGTAGAAGAATGTATGAAACTGGTGGATGTTGTGAAACAATCAAAAAAGAAATTTATGATGGCAGAGAACTACTGTTATTTTCATTATATCCGTGAATGGAAAAAGATAGTGGACTCAGGAAAAATTGGAGAAATACTCTATGCTGAGGCAGAATATATACATGAAATAGTTCATCTTCTGGTTGATAAATCAAGCGGCAAATTTTACTGGAGGCACGAACGGCCGCCAATATGGTACTGTGCTCATACTCTCGGGCCGCTCTTGATGCTGATGAAGGATAAAATTGTAAAAGCATGTGGCCTGACGACTGGCTTCAAAACATATCCTGAATATAAAGATCACCCTGGATTTCTGGATTTTGAGGTTGGACTTTTCAGGACAGAAAAAGGAGCCGTTATCAAAATCCTTCGCAGTCAGGTTCCTGCGTGCCCTCATTTTGTATGGTACTGTCTTTACGGCACAAAAGGACATCTTGAAAACCGCCGCGTAAAGGGCGAAGGGTTTCTGTACATAAAAGGACAAACGTCGGATGATGGTGAAATATTTACCAGTTCAGTTGTTGACCCTGATGCTCCCGAAGAAGCAAGAAAAGGTGGACACGGAACATCTGAATATTACATGATAAGGGATTTTATTTCGTCAATAGAAAATGACACAAATCCGCCGATAGATGTATTTCGCGCCACAGAATGGACAATTCCCGGTATTATTGCGCATCAGTCAGCAATGAAAGGCGGTCAATGGCTGGATGTTCCTGTTCTGGATTGATTTCTCTGATTGTCTGAAAGTACCAGGGGTAAATGTCAACATCCTGAAGGGGGAAAAATGAAAAAATATGTTGTGTGCGGATTTAGCATAAGGGCAATTGCCCAGTATGTTGTTCCTCTTATTGGAAAGCCGGAACTTCCTGAATACGGAGATTTCAGCAAATACGGTAAGGTTGTTGCTGCGCTGGATATTGATACAGATAGAATTGAAATCTTCAATGAAAGACAGCATACCAGCATAAAGGCATACAGGCATGATGAATTTGAGAAAATGGTTAAGGAAACAGAGCCAGATGCAGTTATAGTCGCAGGTCCAGATAACACTCACGCAGAATACACAATACAGGCTCTTAAGCACAATCTTAATGTTATTGTTGAAAAACCGATGACCATATCAGGGAAACAGGCGTATGAAGTGATTGAGGCAGAAAAGAGAAGCAAGGGAAGGGTGCGGGTCGGATTTAATATGAGATATCAACCCGCTCATAAGTATATCAAGAAAATGATTATGGACGGTGCTGTTGGAAAAATTGTAAACATTGAATTGGTTCATAATCTTGATACCTACCATGGACCAAGCTATTTTCGGAGATGGAACAGAAAGAGGGAAATTTCAGGAGGACTTTCCATTCATAAATCATGCCACGATTTTGACCTTATCAACTGGTTTGTTGACGATATTCCGGAGGAAGTCTTCGCTTTTGGCGGTCTGAATTACTTTGGGCCGGATAGCGTTTTCAATCCGCAGAAAAGCACAAAAAAGAAATTGAGCAAACAAAAGATTAAGGAAAGATGTCCGTATTACAGGAAATGGAACGATGAAACGGTTCCTTTGCCTGAATCAAAGCATACGAAAATCTATAAAGATACATTCTATCTGCCGTATAAGGTGCAGTACCCTGAAGAATTTTACATATATGATAATGATATAGACATTGAAGACACTTATTCTGCTGTAATAAGATACAAAAATGGTGCAATCTTCACACATTCATTCAATGCTTCAACCCCATGGGAAGGTTATATCCTTGGAATTAACGGTACAGGCGGCAGGATTGAAACAATTTGTTATTTAGCACCTGAAAGATGTCCTTTCCCTGTATCAGACCGTCAGACAATTACATATATTCCACTCTTTGGAACAAGACAGGTTCATGATGTTTTTGTTGCTGTCGGCGGACACGGTGGTTCTGACCATGTAATAAAACACGACCTTTTTGTTAAGGAAACAGAAGAATCAAGGAAACTTGGAATCTGCGCAGGAAGTATGGCAGGTGCTTATTCTGTGGCAATTGGTGAAGGTGTGTGGAAATCCATAAAAACAGGAAAACCCCTGAAGGTTTCAGAGATTTTAAGATAATAACAGTGAACAAAAAGGCAATAACTGCCTGTATTATTGCGGCAATATCATGGGGAACTGTATTTATTTTCGGTCAGATTGCAGTTAAAGATGGATACCATCCTGTAGTTATTTCATTCCTAAGGTTTATTTTTGCAAGTTTATTCCTTGGCTTATATCAATTTTTTACTGAAAAAAGAATTTTTCTGAGCCTCCGTGACATTCTACAGTTTCTGGTGCTTGGTGGTACAGGTATCTTCGGAATGAATGTTTTTATATTTTATTCCCTTAAAATGACTGATTCAACAATAACAAGTTTGTTAATGAATGCCAATGGTTTTATTATCGCAATTTTAAGTTTTTTCTTTTTGAAGGAGAAAATCAACATTGTTGAAATAATAGGTTTGATTATTGGTTTTACAGGATGCTATTTTATTTTCTTTCAGGGAAAAGTTGGCAATATTTTTCCGTCTCAGGTTTTCGGTAATACTCTTGCTGTACTGGCAGCATTCTGCTGGGCTTTTTATTCAGTGTGGGGAAAGAAAACAAAACTTATTGAAAAATACGGTGCTGTTTTAAGTACTCTATGGGCCTCTGTTTTTGGTTCAGTTATGCTGGGGTTTCTGATAATGATGGCAAAAATACCTTTTAATCTTGATGCAAAATGCATATTTATAGGGTTTTATCTCGGGATTATTCCTGCCGGGATTGGTTTTACTCTGTGGTTTTACTCAATAAACAAACTTAAGACAATAATACCAGGTATTATTCAGTTTCTTGCCCCGTTGACAACTGCGGTTCTTGCTGTTGTCTGGTTGAATCAAGTTATTAGTTTTTCCACTGTTTTCGGTGGTATTCTGATTGTTACAGGAGTGCTTTTCTCACTGAGAAAAAGATAGAAAAAAGATGTGGCCATTAAATTTTGTAATTCAGGCCCTCCTCTACCATAGCAAAATAATTTTTAATTGGAACATAGTTTGTAACAGTATTCCCTGACCCCAGACAGTATCTTCCGCCAGGCATGCATATATCAAGAATCTTCTTTACGTGCTTTCTCAGATGCATCTCATCCATTCTTGCAAGTTTATCAACATCAATACCGCCAAGAATGGCAATCTTATCCCCATATTTTCTTTTTGCGTCAACAACGGAATTTCCTTCATCTTCATAAGAATGCCTTCCATCTATTTTTACATCACTGATAAGGTCAGACATAATCTCTTCAAGATTACCGCATCCATGGAAAAGATAAAGCAGGCCATTTTTATGTGCAAGTTCTGCAACCTTTTTATGCCACGGAAGAACATGCGTTCTTAAAAATTCCGGGGGTACAAGTGTTCCTGTCTTGAATCCCATATCATCACCCTGAAAAAAACCGATGAGTTTTGGAAGTCCGATTATCATTTCATAGTAAGCATAAATAATTTCTCCAACTCTGCGAAATACTTCAGCTACAAGGTCAGGCTGGTCATACATCAGATAACACAGATTCTCGTAGCCGAAAAGCGTGTCAAGTGGAATTTCAAGGAAACCACTTGATGGACATACCAGAATCCCCATTCCATCAGGAAGATTTTTTGATATAAAGTCATAATACCAGAAACCAAATTTTTTCGGGTCAGGCCATGGATATTTCTCAAAATCCTCCCAGCTGGATATAGGACCTTTTTTCTCTTCGGCCCAGTATCTCGTTCCTCTTGAAAACATTGCTGTATCCGTTCCCTGTCTTGTGTTGCCAGTGAAAACATATCCAGTAGCACCGGTAATTCTGTAAAAGTCATACCCCATTTTGTAATAAACTTCAATACTGTTCAGGTAGTATTTTTTTTGTGATTCAATATCATCTTCTGGCTCAATCCACTGTCTTCCAAGAACATTTCTTGAAATTTCCCTCACCACCTCATAATCAAGAAAAAGTTCAATCAATGGAGGTCTTTCAGGAATTAATTTTCCAGTTATTACATCAACAAATTTTTTGGCATCTGGCTCTGGCTTTGGGAGGGGCAATTTTATCATAAAATTTCCTGTGTTTAGAGAAGTTGGTGAAAAACTTTAATTGTTTTCTTCTGAAAGATATTTTGTTAATTATAATGTAAATGTTTACTTAACGCCGCTACTATTTAATTTATAGTTTCTGCTTTTAACTGTCAAATTGTAAATACTCACTCAGTCCGTTCATATTTACAGGCACAAGAACATCAAGGGTTTCACCCTTGATAACCCGAT
>DYKA01000107.1 GCA_020722805.1 Vermiphilus sp. | reverse complement strand
AAATCATTGATTATTAAAGACTTGCAATTTTTGACTGTAGAAGATCGGTCTAACAGAGAAACAGAAAGAATATCTTGAGAGATTATGTGAAATAAATAGACCCATATACCAGGCGATGTTATTAAAAGAAAGTTTTTTAGAAGTTTATAGTTGCAAAGATGAAAAAGAAGCAGAGGAATGTTTAAATAGCTGGATTAGTCAAACCCTTAAAAGTTCTTTAACTCCCTTTATTGAATTAGCACATAAATTTACAGAAAAGATGCAATATATCCTCAACTGGTTCAGGAGAAAAATCAGTTCTGCTATTTCAGAAGGGTTTAATAATAAAATTAAAAGATTAAAGAGAATGGCTTATGGGATAAAGATATTGATTATTTCAGATTAAAAATTCATCAACATTGCGGCCGATTAAACCCAAGATTAAATCCAAGATTAAATACTATAAATGCAACTTAAATACGAAAGACCCACAAATGATGATTTTTTGCCCGGAGAATACTACATAGAAAAATGGGGGTATAATGTTGATGAAACACTAACAGTACCGTACTGGCTTCTTGATTGATAGGGCTGGGTTTCAAGGGAAATGTAAAAAGGGATAGTCAGGAAATTTGAAAGGAAAGAAAAACACACAGGAGGAGAAAAATGAAAAACGTAAGAAATATCGGCACACGGCTGGAGCTATTTGTTGATGACTGTCTTATTTCAGAAATGAAAGATGTTTCACTCAAACTGCACAATCCATTGCCTCAAGAAATAGTGATGGAATTCAACAAGCCCTGGGAAGGAAACACCTGTGGCTATGTAACTGTTTTCAAAGACAGAGATATTTTCAGGATGTATTACAGGGGTTCAAACGATGATGTGAAAAACGCATTTCATCATCATCAATTTGCCTGTTATGCTGAAAGCACTGATGCTATACACTGGACAAGGCCAGAACTTAATTTGTACAAATTTGAAGGTTCAAAAAGAAACAATATTGTCTGGGATGGTATCGGTTCACATAATTTCACACCGTTTTTTGACACAAATCCTGATGCAAAAGTTCAGGAGAGATACAAGGCGCTCGGTTCTGATGACCAGGTCGGACTTTTTGCCTTTGTTTCAGATGATGGAATAAACTGGAAATTGTTTAAGGACAAACCGATTATTACAAAAGGAGCTTTTGATTCTCAAAATCTTGCCTTTTATGATATGATAAAAAAATTATATGTTGAATATCACAGGGGATGGAGTCAGGGTGGCTACAGAGGATTTCGCGCCATTATGACATGTGTATCAAATGACTTTGAAAACTGGTCTGAGCCTGAGTTTCTTGTTTACGAGGATACGCCAGAAGAACATCTCTACACAAACGCAATAACACCATATTTTCGTGCTCCGCATATTTATCTTGGTTTTCCAAAAAGATTTGTTCCTGAAAGGCACAAGACACAGCATCCTGTACCGGGTGTTTCTGATGGCGTGTTTATGAGCAGCAGGGATGGGAAAACCTGGAAAAGATGGCGGGAAGCATTTATCAGGCCCGGCATTCAACCAGAAAGGTGGATCAACAGGAACAATATGGTTGCGTGGGGGATTATTGAAACAAAGTCAAAGCTGAATCCCCAAGTCAGTGAACTTTCAATCTATTCAAGTGAGGGATACTACACAGAAAAAAATCGTCTGAGAAGATACACAATAAGAACAGATGGTTTTGTATCAGTAAATGCAAATGGGAAAGGAGGTCAATTTATCACGTACCCTGTGCTTTTTGAAGGAAATACGCTTGTAATAAATTATTCAACTTCAGCAGCAGGAAAAATTCTGGTCGGTGTTATGGATGAGAATAAAAGGTATATACCTGGCTTTTCACCAGAAGATTGTATTGAAATCTACGGGGATTCCATTGAAGAAACTGTAAGATGGAAGTCAGGAAATAATCTTGAAAAACTGAAGAGAATACCGATATGCTTGCAGTTTATATTGCAGGATGCTGATTTATACTCAATATGCTTCAAAAATCAATAACTACAATGAACAGTGAGACACTTTACAATGGCATTCAATTGCCGGAGATATGGCCTGAGCGGCTTTCTCTTGATTCATTATCAGAACCGCACAGCCCTGTTAAACCACCCTCCATTATTCAAATAGACACAGGCAGACAGTTGTTTGTTGATGATTTTCTTATAGAAAAAACTGGGCTGAAAAGAACCTTTCATAAACCTGAATTATTCAGTTCAAATCCTGCGGTTTTTCCAGAGAAAGACTGGGAGAAAATAGATAACTTCAGCGAGGTTCAATGCCCCACAGCGATGGTATTCAGTGATGGTGTATGGTATGACCCTCAGGACAATCTTTTCAAGATGTGGTATATAGGAGGATTTATGCAGAGTACCTGCTATGCAATCTCTCAGGATGGAGTTAACTGGGAAAAACCTGTTCTTGATGTTGTTGCGGGTACAAATATTGTGCACAATGCAATAAGGGATTCTTCAACTGTCTGGCTTGATTTAGAAGAAAAAGACCAAAACAGAAGATATAAACTCTTTGTTTTTGAAGGGAAGAAAGCAGATGGTAACCTTTCTGTATATTTTTCGCCGGACGGTGTACACTGGAGTGAAAAGATTTTGGAAACAGGAAATTGTGGCGATAGAAGTACTGTTTTTTACAATCCTTTCAGGAAAAAGTGGGTTTATAGTTTAAGGGATTTTATAGAAAAAGGACCAGAAAGAATAAGAAGATATTATGAAACTGATGATATTATTACTGGTTCAATCTGGAACCTGAAAGAAACTGTTATTTGGGCAGGGGCTGATAAATTAGATTTTATAAGGCAGGATTTGAAGATTCCATGCCAGCTTTACAATCTTGATTGTGTTGCTTATGAAAGTGTTCTGCTCGGGTTTTTTTCAATATGGCGCGGGCATCCTCCTTACAGGCATAAGATAAATGAAATCTGTACTGGATTTAGCAGGGATGGATTTCACTGGTATAGACCGGATAGAACACCATTTGTGGGAGTGTCAGAAAGATATGGTGATTGGAACTGGTGCAATATACAGAGTGCTGGCGGCTGTTGTCTTGTTGTGAATGATAAACTTTATTTTTACTTCAGTGGAAGGGCAGGAATAAAGGGAAGGGCTGAAGCAGGAATCAGTAGTACCGGACTTGCCACATTAAGAAGGGATGGTTTTGTCTCAATGGATGCAGGTGATAAAGAAGAAACTCTTACAACAAGGAAACTTGTTTTGTCAAAAAAATTCTTTTTTGTGAATGCAGATGTAAAAGAAAATGGGTTTTTGAAGGTGGAAATACTTGATTCAGACGGCAGAATTATTCAGCCTTTTTCAAAAGAAAACTGCATCCCTGTTTTATGCAATTCTACCAGCATACAGGTAAAATGGCAAAATGTTGAAGACCTATCAGATATCTCTGGAAAACCTATAAAAATTAGATTTTATCTCAAAAATTGCAGACTTTATTCATTCTGGGTCAGTAAAGACATTTCTGGTCCAAGTGATGGATTTATCGCTGCAGGTGGACCTGGATTTGAAACCAACAGAGACACCTGAATTTATCCGGTAATATTGACTAAACACCGTTTATTGAATATTCAATGCAAAATGCAAATTGTAAACTGCAAAATTATTTATTCTTCTTGCCGTATGTAATTTGCTCTGTTTGCTAAGTTTGTTTTTCACTTTTCACCTTGCAATAAAATGTACTTTACTGAGTATTGACAAATATTCTAATTGCCGATATATGTCGTGTTCAAACACCAAACAATAGAGACACTATTTTTTTGATGCGAGAAATTTTGCAACCTTCAACAATATTTTTTTGTATTCTTCATCTTTATCTTTTACGATGCTTTCAATTTTTCTTGCGAAGATGGAATTTGTATCTTCAGAGGAATAAATTTTCCCCTGGAATAATCTATCAACAGAAACACCGAGGGCCGCTGCAATATTTTGAATTGTTTTCAGGCTTGCTTTTTTTGTTCCCCTTTCAATGTGGCTTAAAAAACTCAGGCTAATTTTTGCCTTGAATGACAGCTCCTCTTGAGTGATTCCGAGAGATTTTCTGAGATTTCTTATACTCTCCCCGAGTATTTTGTAGATATTTTCTTTTTCCATATGTGGAATATTATCCATCAAATCACCTGAACATTTAATAGCCCAAAGGTAAAATAAAAAATTTGACAAATAGGACAATATATGTATATTCTATTTTAACTGAGGGACACAAAATGAAATCCGGGAAAATCTTAATTGTTGACGACAATAGCGGTATCTGCGAATTGCTTAAGATTATTACAACAAAACATGGATATGAGTGTGTTACAACAACAAGCAGTATTGAAGCCATTGAAATTCTGGAAAAAGAAAATATCCTTGTAGTGATCACAGACCTTAATATGCCAGTTATGGACGGACAAGCCCTGCTCTGCAAAATAAAAAGGTCTTTTCCAAAGGTAAAGGTTTTTGTGATGAGTGCAGATCTAAACCAGCAAATAATAATGGATATTATATCAATTGGAGCAGAAAAGACAATAGACAAACTCAATCTTTTTTCTGATGTTTCATGTGTGCTTAAAAACATCAAAAAAGACATCATTTCTGATATTGTAAATACTGATCCTGCCAGATAAACCAGAAATCCAGTTTCCTGCTTTAGCCTAAGTTTCCGCTTTATATGTTAAAACGACCTTTCATCCCTTGTCAAATA
>DYKA01000106.1 GCA_020722805.1 Vermiphilus sp. | reverse complement strand
ATAAATATTTACTAAACCCCGTGCATATTTATAGGCACAAGAACATCAAAGGTTTCATCCTTGATAACCCGATAAGGTAAAAAACCAACTACTTACATTAAGGCGGTTCTTACTGAAATACGCAAGAAAGTATTGGAATTTGTTACTCCATATCAATAGAAGAATTTTCAAATTCCGATACTCCAAAAGAGTTGGATTTACCAGATCTTTGTTATGACTTGAGCCTGTTCTAATTCAGAGAAATTTTATTTGGACACTACTTTTATCTGATTAAATATCAAATCTGTCACCTTTTCTGGAATACTTCCAAATCTATCACTCATTTCTTCAATGAGCATTTCTGCATCCCTTTTTGTATGTATTTCAGAAATTCTCTTGTAAATTTCAAACCTCAAGGAAGGACTTGGTATCCATTCAGAATTAAGAAATCCCTTCATTGAAGGTTTTGCTGACAATTCGGGTATTTTCTGATCCGTGTATTTTGATGTTATCTCTTTCCAGAATCTGCAGTACAACTGGAATCCAACCTGATTGATGTATCCACTTTGTTTTTTCCCCAGTATATCGCCTGCACCGCGAATCTGCAGGTCTCTTATCGCGATTTTCATGCCACTACCTGGCTTTACAAGTTCACCAAGCGCTTTCAGTCTTTCCTTAACTGGACCTGATACCGGTAGATGAGCAGGGATAAGAAAATAGGCGTATGCCTTTACCTTATATCTGCCGACCCTGCCTCTTAACTGGTATAAATCAGCTAGTCCAAAAGTGTGGGCATTATCAACAATCAGAGTATTTGCGTTTGGCACGTCAAGTCCGTTTTCAACAATTGTTGTTGCAACGAGAATCTGTATTTTACCATCTACAAAATTGTCCATTACTGAAGCAATCTGATTTTCTCTCATTCTACCGTGGGCAACAGCAATGGTTGTTTGCGGAAACATCTGTTGCAACTTGTTTTTTACCTTCTCAATGTCATAAATCCTGTTGTGTAGATAAAAGACCTGGCCTTGCCTCTTAAGTTCATTAATGATTGCCATTCTTATAATTGTCTCATTGTATTTGCCGATATATGTTGCCACAGAAAGCCGTCCTGATGGGGGTGTTTCAAGCAGACTTATGTCTCTTAAACCGGAAAGTGAAAGATACAGTGTTCTGGGTATTGGTGTTGCCGTGAGGGTCAACACTTCCACATTTCTGAACCTTGTTTTAATCTTTTCTTTGTGCAGAACTCCAAACCTTTGTTCCTCATCAATTATCAGTAGCCCCGGGTCTTTGAAGATAACATCTTCCTGTAAAATTCTGTGTGTTCCAATCACTATGTCAATTTCTCCCCTTGCAATTCTTTGCAGAATTTCCTTTTGTTTTTTTGCCGGCTGCAATCTTGAAACCATTTCAACTGAAACAGGAAACATTTCTGTTCTTTGTCTGAATGTCCTCAGATGTTGCTGGGCAAGAACTGTTGTCGGACAGAGCAGTGCAACCTGTTTGCCCCCTGAAACAACCTTGAATGCGGCCCTTACGGCAAGTTCTGTTTTTCCATAGCCGGAATCCCCGCACAGGAGCCTGTCCATAATCTTTGGACTCTGAAGGTCCCTTTTTATCTCTTCCATTGAACGAATCTGATCAGGTGTTTCTTCAAATGGAAAACCTTCCTCAAGCATTCTCTGAAATTCATCATCTTCGGGGTAAATGACACCTGTTCCATGTTTTCTTTCAATATAGAGATTGTAAAGATGGTTTGCGATATTGCGAATTTCTGTTTTTATACTGTCCCTCATCCTTATCCATGTTTTCCCCCCAAGTCGGCTCAACTGCGGATTTTCTCTTGTTCCAATGTATCTGTGGATAAAATCAATATCACTTAAAGGTAGATAGAGTTTTTCTCCGGCTGCAAACTCAAGTTTCATAAATTCCACGTTTTCAGGCCCTATTTTTTCAAAACCGTCAAACCTTGCTATTCCATACTGATAATGGACAACATACTCACCTTTATGGAGATCTTCCCTCTGACTTACTGGCATGTGTTCCATAAACCGATGTAATGGCCTGCCCGGCTTTACATTGAAAAGGGTAGAGGTATTAAGGAGTGTAAGGTTTATCGCTGGGAACGAAAAACTGTGTGAGAGATAACCATCAAGGAAATGGCTGTCTTTTAGATTAACCCTGTGGTCTGAGAGAATCTTTTTCAGATTATCCCGGTGTACCCTGTTTTCTTCAACAATAAAAATCTGCTCATCTTCAATATTGTTCCAGAAGAATTTTTCTCCATTGAATCCGAATCTATTAGGAACATCAACAGGAAACACAAATATTTTTTCTATTGGGGCTGTTGAAGGAGTATTGTTTTCCAGATGGATTGCACTTTCAATATGTTTTTCAAGCATCTCCCATTTAACAATAGTGTTTACTGTCTCACGATGACAGATCTGAAACAACTGATTATATTTTTCTTCAAAAAGGTCTCTGCCATGAACAAAGATTCTTGTATCATTGCCGAGATAATCAAAAATTGTTGAATCAAATTTTGCACTTATAAATGCCTCATTCAACGAATAGACAATGCACGAGTCAAGTTTTCCAGTTGACTTCTGAGTGGTCGGATCAAATTTTCTTATTGAAATAACCTTATCTCCTGAAAATTCTATTCTGAATGGTCCTCCATTGTACGGGAAAAAATCAATGATGCCTCCTCTTCTTGCAAATTCACCAGGGTTTTCAACAATATCAACCTCTTCGTATCCACAGGCAATAATCCTTGCAATCAGTGTATCCCTTTTCACATATATGCCAGGAGTAAGTTCAATGATATGAGAGATAAAATCATTTTTGTCAGGAAGATGTATTGATAATGCCTGGATGGATGCAACTATTACGGCTTTTTTCTGTTTTACTATTTCAACAAGGGTTTTCACTCTCTCTATATCAGTTCCTCTAACGGGTCTATTCAGGGGAAGATGAATATCCTTTGGGGGCAAGATAACTGTTGAATCTGGCAAGAATGTTTTTATATTGGCATAGAAATTTTCTGAATCTGCAGAATCATCACAGATAACAAGAAATATCCTTCCTGTTTCTGCAAAAACATAACTTGAAACAAGAAACGAAAGAAAACCAGGATTCCCCCCACACAAATAAACCGGAGTATTACCTTTGATTTTTTTTGCAGACTCGTTCCACCCTTTGAATTTTTTCAGGAGTTCAAATTGTTCCTGTAGAAACATCTGAGAAGTCCCGCAATCTGTGTAGATGTGTTTTCAATAAGAGTTCTTGAGTGTTTCATTGCGTCTTCAAGCGAAACAGGACCGGGTGTGATTGAAAAAACTGCTGAAAGCCCTGACCTGTGAAGGAAATCTATATCTCCGGATATCTGTCCGCATACTGCAATCACAGGTTTCTTGTATTTTCTTGCTGTTTCAATAACTGCAAGTAATACTTTTCCATATCTAACCTGACTGTCAATCCTGCCTTCACCTGTGATTATTAGATGAGCATCTCTGATATTTTTTTCAAGCCCTATTTTTTCTGCAATGAATCTGCTACCATCTCTGATATCTGCATTGAGAAAAGCAACAAGTCCTGCTGCGAGACCGCCTGCTGCACCTGAACCGGCAATATGTTCAATGTCCTTTTTCAACTGTTTTCTTATTATCCCTGCATAATGGCGAAGATTTCTATCAAGAAGTTTAACCATTTTTCCATCAGCGCCTTTCTGCGGTCCAAAAATTCGGCTTGCACCGTATCTTCCTGTTAACGGGTTGTTCACATCGCACAGAACAGTAATTTTTGTTTCCAGAATATCCCTGTTTATTCCTGATGTATCAATCTTTGCCAGTTTCCCGAGAAACCCGCCGCCTTCCCGTAGATTTTCTCCTGACTCTGAATAAAAATTAACACCAAGTGCCATTGCCATCCCCGCTCCACCATCAACGGTTGCGCTTCCGCCAACTCCAACAAGGATTGATTTTACCTTTTTTTTAACAAGTTCAAGAATAAGCTGGCCTGTTCCATAGGTTGAGGTGATAAGAGGGTTTCTTTCATCCATCCTCAAAAGAGGAAGTCCGCTTGCTGAAGCCATTTCAATCACACCTGTTCCATCCTGCAAGATCGCGTATTCTGCCTTAATTTTTCTTCCGAGCGGGTCTCGCACCACTGTTTTGTGTTTTCTTCCTCCAATTGCAGACAATAGTACATCAACAGTTCCTTCACCTCCATCTGCCATCGGCGCAAGGACATATCCCGCATCAGGCAAAAATTTTTTCATACCCTTTTGAATTGCCATTGCGACCTCTGGAGAACCAAGACATCCTTTGAACGAATCAGGACATATAATAATCTTCATAAATTTTATTATACACTGCATTTGTGTTTTGATTAATTTGGTTTAATATTATTAGGTGGTGAGATTTTGTATTGAAAATGGAGAGAGCCATGCGGGAGGCAAGCAGTGCGAAGTTGAGCGCGGGTGAATCTGCAGTGAAAGAGTTTGTCAATGACAGAGTCGGGCTTTCTGTCCATTGGGGATTATACTCAATTCTTGGAAAGGGTGAATGGGTAATGCACGTTGATAAAATCCCTGCCGGTGAGTATGAAAGGTTGATGAAAAAGTTTAACCCGGTTAATTTCAATGCTGACCAGTGGATATGTTTGTTAAAGGAAGCAAGTATAAAACATTTTATGGTCACATCAAAGCATCATGATGGTTTTTGCATGTTTGATTCTGCTCTTACAGATTATAAAATTAGGCATTGTCTAAAGTTTGGCGTATGAAAGATTTTAGTTGAAAAAAGAAATCG
>DYKA01000105.1 GCA_020722805.1 Vermiphilus sp. | reverse complement strand
TTACAAAATATTCAATGCAAAATGCAAATTGTAAACTGCAAAATTAAAATTATTTTTCTTGTTGCCTTATGAATTTACTCTGTTTGTTAAGTTTGTTTTTCACTTTGCAATAAAATGTACTTTACTCAGTATTAACATTAACTCGAATGTAAATATTTTTCCAACCCGGTTTCTTAAATCCCCATCACTCCCCCCTTTGCAAAGGGGGAAGATTTCATAAAATCCATCCCCGACCTTTTTTACAAAAGGAAGGAGAAATAGGTTCCCATTTTCCTCAGAATTGAGAAAAACTTACGAGCAATATTCTATCACATTTTTGAAAAACTGAAATCCAGAGGAATAAATTTCTTTGCTTTGAGTTCTCAGCCAGTCGGGATGATGAATTCCAAGTGCTGCACGCTCCGGATGAGGCATCATTCCCACAACAAGCCCGGTTTCATCACATACGCCGGCAATCGCAGCAGTTGAGCCATTCGGATTATAGGGATATGAAGCAATCTCACCTGAAGGGTTAACATATCTTAAAATAACCTGTCTGTTTTCTTCAAGATTTTTCAACAGGGATTTGTTCTTCAGTATGAACTTTCCCTCTGCGTGAGCAACTGGAAATCGTATAATTTCAGGCATGTTTTTGAAAAACGGCGAGATTGAATTTTCTACACGCAGATAGACCCATCTGTCTTCAAATCTGCCTGAATCATTCCAGACAAGGCTTGCGGTCTGTTTGTTCCAGAATGGAAGCATCCTGCCTTTTACAAGAACCTGAAACCCATTGCATATCCCGATAATAGGCCTGCCTTTTTCTCTAAATTTTTCAATCTGCTGCCAGACTTTTAAGGTTATCTCATTTGCAAGAACTTTTCCTGCTCCAAGGTCATCACCATATGAAAATCCGCCAGGAATAATGAGAACATCATAATCAAGCAGGTTTACCATTTTTGATGTTATGCTGGAAATATGAACACGCGATGGTTTTGCCCCTGCCTTGAGACAGGCCCATTCTGTTTCTAAATCACAGTTTGTTCCAGCAGTGCGAAGAATAATAACCTTTACCATTGAAGTGCTCCACACCATCTTTGTTTTATCTGTTCACCATCAACATCCAGTATCTGGCTACCGCCGGAGAATATCTTCAGCCGAAAATCAGGAATTATCTTGCCGATACAGGAGCATGGCAATCCCTTAAATAGTTTCTCAAATCTGTCAATGCTTGCTTCGTCAACCTCAACGATGAACCTGCCCTGACTTTCACTGAATAAGGCAACAACAGGAGCATCAATTTCAGATGAAACCTTTTCAAGGTTTATTTCAGCCCCATAACCACCACCAATCATCATCTCTGAAATTGCTACAATTAATCCGCCTTCAGAGCAATCATGACAGGCTCTAACAAGATTCTGGCTTATCGCAGTGTGAAGTTTCCTCATCACCTGTAGACTTATCTCTGGTTTTGCCTGAGGAACAGAACCTGCCTCAAGGTTTAAGATATGGAAAAAACGTGAACCACCCAATTCTTTTTTTGTTTCGCCGAGGATGAATATTAAATTCCCGGCTGACTTGAAATCAGAACTCATACTTTTTCTGACATCCTTTATTACGCTGACTGCAGAGATTAAAAGCGTTCCGGGTATGGAGACAATTGTACTGTCCTGCTTTGTAAAAAAATTATTCAAACTGTCTTTGCCTGATATAAACGGTGTATTGTATTTTAATGCAAAATCCCTGCATCCCCTGACGCACCTTGTCAGCTTCCCGAGCTCCACAGGGTCATTGCAGTTTCCCCAGCAAAAATTATCAAGAAGTGCTGTTCTATCAGGGTCTCCTCCGCATGAAACAATGTTTCTCAGCGCCTCGTCTATACAGCAACCAGCCATGTGATATGGGTCTATCATTCCATACCACGGATTTATGCCGCAGGAAACAACAATGCCCTGATATCTGCTATATACAGGAGCAAGCACGACAGCATCTGACGGTCCAAGTCCGTCAACTCCAAGCATTGGCTTTATGATTGTATGCGCCTGAACCTCATGGTCATACTGCCGCACGACAAGTTGTTTTGACGCTATAACAGGGTCAGAAAGCAATTGAAGGAAAACCTCTTCAAGGTCTATGTTCTCGGGCACTATGTCAACCGGCTTTTTCTCTTCAAAGTACGCGGTTAAAACAGGAAGCTGGGTTTTCTGGAAAAGCCAGTCAAGTTTAAGTTCTCCAGCAAGTTCTTTTTCGTGATATATCTCTATTTTCTTTGTTGATGTGAAATTACCGATGCAGGCATATTCAACATCTTCAGATTCAAGAATTTTTTTCAGTTCATTAAAATTTTCTGGCGGAACTGCAAGCACCATTCTTTCCTGGGATTCAGAAACCCATATCTCCCAGGGTTTCAGGTCAGGATATTTAAGCGGGACATTTTCAAGGTTAACAACTGCCCCGCATTCCTGGCTCAGTTCACCTACTGCTGAAGATAGCCCCCCTGCACCACAGTCAGTGATGGCCGAATAAAGTTTTCTGTCTCTTGCAGTGATAAGGGCATCAAGCATCTTTTTTTCAATTATTGGATTGCCAATCTGAACAACACTTGTTGGTATGTCCTTTTCCAGACTTGCTGAAGAAAAGGTTGCGCCGTGAATTCCATCCCTGCCTGTTCTGTTTCCTATGAGAACAATCAGGTGACCCGGTTTGACCTTTTTCCTAACTGCCCACTTTGGCATAATGCCAAGAGTTCCGCAATAGACAAGGATATTGTAAAGGTATCCAGCGTCAAAAAGGATTGCGCCATTTGCGGTCGGAATACCCATGCGGTTTCCATAGTCCCTGACACCAGAAACAACACCCTTGAAAAGACGACGTGGATGAAAAACACCGTCAGGCAGTTCGTCGTGTGAAATATCCAGAGGACCAAAACAAAAAACGTCTGTATTAAGAATTGGCTTTGCTCCAAGCCCGGCTCCGAGTATATCTCGTATCACTCCACCAATACCTGTGCCTGCGCCACCATATGGTTCAAGAGCAGAGGGATGGTTGTGGGTCTCAACCTTGAAACAGATACAATTATTTCTGTCAAATTCAATAATTCCCGCATTATCTTTGAAAACAGACATACACCATTTTTTATTAAGTGTATCGGTTGCCTCTCGTATCAAGGAAAACAAAGATGATATCTCATATGTTGTCGGATTTGAGTCCGCAAGAACTTCAGTATATTTAATTTTGCTTTTGAATGTCTTGTGAAAACAGTGTTCTGACCATGTCTGGGCAATCATTTCAAGTTCAAGGTCTGTTGGTTCCCTTCCAATATCAACAAAGTATTTCTTTATCCTTCGCATCTCTTCAATGGATAAAGAAAGAAGTCCTTCCCTGCTTATCCTCACAAGCGTTTTATCGTCAGCACTGCATATTTTTATATTCTGCACCCGTGACATATCAGATTCCCTTAATTGTATAACTGTGGATGAGGGTATTGGCAAGAATTCTGGTACTTATGGTTTCAAGAATTTTTCTGTTCAATTTTCCGCCAATAAATTCGTACCTTTTCCCGCAACTGATACCTAATTGATTTCTTATTCCAAGGTCTTTTATGCCCTTTGTGGCTGTTAGTGCAACAGGGTCTGTAACGCCTGGCAGATACCATACCTCAACACAGGGATTTTCACATTTTTCGTCATCGTAAAAACGATAAATTTTCATAACCTGCGAGACGGGGTCAAGCAGGAGTTCTTTTCCGATTTTTCTGACAAGAGAAATGTCAACATCCCCGTAAACCTTGTAAACATCGTATACATAAACCCTGTCTATCCCGGTTATTCCAAGTTCGCGGATAGATTGAAGAACTTCACTTCCAAAGGCATCAAACAAGTTTCTTTTCAGCCCTATTCTTATGATATACTCTATGTTCATATCAACGGGTAAGTATGTTGTAAATCTGCCAGTATTTCTGCCCGGTTTTCTCAACAACATCTTCAGGAAGTTCCGGAACAGGTGCCTGTTTATTCCAGTTCAAACCTTCCAGATAGTTGCGAACATATTGTTTGTCCAGACTATTCTGAGACACTCCAACGCAGTAGGTTGACTTTTCCCAGAACCTTGATGAATCAGGCGTCAAAATCTCATCAATCAGGATAATTCTGCCTTCGTAAATTCCAAATTCAAATTTTGTGTCCGCTATTATTATTCCCTTACTTTCAGCATAAGCAGATGCTGCCCTGTACAACTTAATAGAGACATCCTTTAGATGTTCCGCGATGTTTTTACCAACAATAGCGGATGCCTGTTCAAAAGAAATATTCTGGTCATGCGCACCCTTTTCTTCTTTCGTTGCCGGAGTAAAAATCGGTTCAGGAAGTTTTTCACTTTCCCTCATCCCTGAAGGAAGATTTACACCGCAGACAGAGCAAGTTGAAACATATTCCTTCCACGCACTTCCCGATAGGTACCCCCGCACGACGCATTCAATCGGAAGTTTCCTTGTTTTCTTTGCTATCACACTTCTGTGTTCAAGAATACTTTTGAAAGGCCTTAAAATCATGGGAAATTTTTCAAAGTCAGTTTCAATAAGATGGTTCTCACAGATGTCCTTAAGTTTATCAAACCAGAAAAGAGATATCCTGTTAAGAATAATGCCCTTTTCAGGCACAGGTGTCGGAAGCACAAAATCAAAGGCAGAAATTCGGTCTGTTGTCACGATTAGAATCTTTTCCCTGTCAATTTCAAACAGTTCCCTTACCTTGCCAGAGTAAATCTTTGGAATTGGAAGCACAACATCCACGATTGATTTCATATGCACACTTTATTGTTAATATTTATTTAGCCCTGTTATTTACAGGCACAAGAACATCAAGGGTTTCACCCTTGATAACCCGATAAGGT
>DYKA01000104.1 GCA_020722805.1 Vermiphilus sp. | reverse complement strand
TTCAACTGAGATATTTTCAGCCAGGGCTTTTGAAACAAGCTCAGTGGCTTTTTTCGCATCTCCTCTGATGATCGCCTGCTTTATATCCTCTAACATCTAATCCTCCTTCATTGGTAAGAAAAAAGATTTAACAGAATATATACAGTAAATTAAAATGTTTGTCAAGTTTTTTTTCAGGTGTAAAATAAATACTATTCAGAAAAGGCGGTTAGCTCAGTCGGCAAGAGCGCTTCCCTTACAAGGAAGAGGTCGTGGGTTCGATTCCCTCACCGCCTAACTAATTATTTTACCTTTTTAAGAGTGGAAAAGAGATGATTGCTGAATTTTTCAAGCAAGCCAGTGCTGATTTCAAGAAATACAGACCCATTGCGGCATGGGCATTGAATGACAAACTTGAGAATAGATTTTTTTCGCTTCAACTTGAATCCTTTCGTGACCTTGGTTATGGTGGTGTGATGATTATTCCCTGGGGCGGACTACCGAACAGTTTTATGGACAGTGCGTGGATGGATTCAGTTGCATCTATTGTCAGGAAGGCGAAAACACTTGGTTTAGAAGTATGGATATGGGATGACTGGTGTTTTCCGAGCGGTTTTGGTGGAGGTTGTGTTACTGAGGAAAAAAAATTCAGAGCAAAAAGATTGAAAATTCTCCTTGATATTGTTGTTGAAGATGAGGAAGATGTCTGTTTGAATATTCCAGCCAATGCTCTCGCTGCCGCTTACTTCAATATTGACAAATTCAATAATATCTCTGGTCCTGTCCATAATCTTGACATTAAACATAGAGATTCCATAACCTGCACCCTGAAAAACAGACAGCGCATTGTTGTTGTTGGCTGGGAGTATATTTCAGCAATGGAGCACACAGTGCGTTCTCATTCCAGATATCTTTATCCTGAACAGTGCGATATATACACAAATGATGATCGGGATGCGTGGTCTGTTGATATGCTAAACCCTGAGGCAACAGATCGGTTTATTCATCTCGTCCACGAAAAATATTTTGAAAGATTAAAGGATTATTTTGGAACAACAATCAAGGGCTTTTTCTATGATGAACCGCATCTGCCTTCTCTTCTGCCATGGAATGAGAAGCTGCCCGAACAGTTTCTGAAAAAAAAGGGTTACAGCATTTTTGAACATCTGGTATCCATTGTTGTTGTGAAGTCCATTTATGATGTGAAATTTATCCGTCTTGAGGATGAACATACAAAAAAAGTGAGAGCTGACTATGTGGATGTGTGGACAGACATGGTTAAAGAAAACTTCTATGGAAAGATTCATTCGTGGTGCCAGAAACATGGAGTTTTTTGCACAGGGCATCATACAGGAGATGAATCCCTTTCTGATATTGTAAGCAAAAGCGGAATGTTTTTTAAGATTATGGATGAATCGGATATGCCCGGTGTTGATGCTGTTTTCAGGCAGATTGAACCGGATAGGTTCAACGATGCTTCCCGTCTTGCTGGTTCTGTGAGACATACAAAAAATATTCCTCTTGCCTTGAGTGAATCCCTTGCAGTGATGGGGCACAGCGTACACCCGGATTTTATCAGGTTTGTTTCTGATTACCAGATCGTAAGAGGGATAAATAAGTTCTTTTATAAACTGTCAAACTATAATCCAGAAAGGTCGTGGTTTTTCCATCCTCCGGAATTGAGCAAATCAAATCCTTTGATTAAAAAATATGGGAAAAAGGTTTTTGAAAGGATTTCGCAAATATGCTGGCTGGCCAGCAACGGTATTTCCGGCCCGAAGGTCTGTGTATTTATTCCATGTACCAATTACTATACCGGCGAAGGAGATGAGATTGCATTGATTATTGAGGCCCTCGCAAAAAAACTTGTTTACAGTCAGATTGAGTTTGACTATGTGTGGATGGGAAATCTGGGTGCATCCTCTGTTGATAACGGGAAGATTATCGTCAGTCCGGATGCCTATTATGATTGTCTTATTATTCCAGAAAAATCAAAACTTTCAGATTATGAACTTGGTTTAATCCGCAATCTTGCAAGAGCAGGAGCAAACATAATATCTCCCGAAACACATATGTTTTCAGGAGAGAATGTCATATATTCATCGTGCCTGGAAGAAATTGTAGGTTTGCTTAAAGAAAAAATTAAGGTATCTTCAGTTTCCATTGAGCCAGAAAATCTCCCCATCAATATTCTCACGAGAATTTATGAGGACTGGCAGTTTTACATTTTTCTTAATGAATCAGGTGAACAGTTTGACTGCAGAGTTAGTTTTCAGAATGAAGGCTGCTTATATCTTCTTGAACAAAACTCAGGGTATCTATTATTAGCTGGCAGAAACAATATCTGTCTTGATTTTGAACCATCTGAAACAAAGATTATTGTACTGAATTCAACCTCTTCAGGAAAATCTAAGGCAATAGCCAACGGAGAACAAATCAAACCAGAAAACTGGATATTAAAACTTCCATCAGGCAGGCAGATTCCCCTGAAGGAACCCCTTCCTTCCTGGAACGACCTCGGCTATCAGGGATACAGTGGAGTTATGACCTATCGTGCGGAATTTATATGCAGAAAGGACGCGAAAATTGCCATACTTGAACTGGGTAAGGTGTGTTATGCGGCAACAGTTTTTGTTGATAATAAAAAAGCGGGGGATGTCATATTTACCCCGTTTAAAATTGTTTTGAAGGATTTGAAAAAAGGAAAGCATCAATTAAAAATTCAGGTTATGAATACACCTGCCAGCAGTATCTGCGGAGACAGAAAAAAACTCAGAATGCTTGAAGAAAAAGGTGTTTTTAATGGAACCTATGCGCCGATATATCTTTCTATTGACAGGCAGAAACTTACATCTGGACTTCTTGGTCCTGTCAGGATTCGGATTCCAGATAACTTGATTATTGAAACCTTTTACTCTTTGTATTCATCTAAAATTAGAAAATAGAATACAATATAGAAACACCAGGAGGAGTATAATATGGAAAAAATTATAGGAATTGATTTAGGTACAAGTAATTCTGCAGCAGCCATAATGGAAGGGGGAAAGATTGTTGTCATACCAAGTGCTGAAGGGACAACAATCGTTGGAGGAAAGGCGTTCCCTTCCTATGTTGCCTTTACAAAGGATGAGCAGGTTCTTGTTGGAGAGCCAGCAAGAAGACAGGCGTCTGTTAATCCTGAAAGAACAATTTTTGGTGCAAAGAGAAAGATGGGTACTGACTTCAAGTATTCAATCAACGGAAAAACATACACTCCACAGCAGATTTCTGCATTCATTCTTCAAAAGATAAAAAAGGATGCTGAAAGTTTTCTCGGGTATTCAATCACGAAGGCAGTAATAACAGTGCCTGCCTATTTTGATGACAATCAGAGACAGGCAACAAAGGATGCTGGCACAATTGCTGGCCTTGAAGTTGTACGTCTCATCAATGAACCAACTGCTGCCGCATTTGCTTACGGGCTTGACAAACTCAATCAGGAACTCAAGATTATGGTTTTTGATTTTGGAGCAGGAACCCTTGATGTAACAATTATGGAGATGATGGGTGGTGGAGTGTTCAAAGTTCTTTCTACAAGCGGAGATACTCAACTGGGCGGGACTGATATGGACCGTGACATCATTAACTTCATTGTAAAGGATTTCAAGATGCAGACAGGTATAGATTTAACCAGTGATAGAATGGCAATGGAAAGAATAAGGGAGGCAGCCGAAAAGGCAAAAATAGAACTCTCGTCAACCCTTGAAACAGAAATCAACCTGCCCTTTATAACAGCCAATGAACGAGGTCCTCAGCATCTTTCAATGAAGATAAGAAGGACTCAACTTGAAGAACTTGTGCGGGGAAGGGTTGAAAAATGTCGGGGACCAATGGGTCAGGCGCTTTCAGATGCAAAGCTTACCCCAGACCAAATTGACAAGATTATTCTTGTTGGTGGACCAACAAGAATGCCTATTGTGCAGAAGTTTATTGAGGACTTCATGGGCAAAAAACCAGAGAGAGGAATTGACCCGATGGAATGCGTTGCCACAGGTGCAGCAATACAGGGAGCAATACTTGGAGGAAGCCTGAAAGATAAGGACATTCTTCTGCTTGATGTTACTCCTCTTTCTCTTGGTGTTGAAACACTTGGGAGTGTTTTCACAAAGATTATTGAGAGAAACACCACAATTCCCACAAAGAAAAGTCAGATATTCACCACTGCTGCTGATAATCAGACATCTGTTGAGATTCATGTGCTTCAGGGAGAAAGGCCTATGGCAGCCCATAACACAAGTCTGGGCAGGTTCCATCTGGAAGGGATTCCGCCTGCACCAAGAGGTGTTCCTCAAATTGAAGTGACCTTTGATATTGATTCTAATGGCATCCTTGCTGTTACGGCGCAGGACAAAGCAACCGGAAAACAGCAGTCAATAAGGATAACTGCCTCAAAGAAACTCACACAAGAAGAAATTGACAGGATGATCAAGGAGGCAGAGCAGTTCGCGGAACAGGACAAGAAGCAGAGGGAACTTATTGAACTGTGCAATCAGGCAGACGGGCTTGCTTACAGCGTTGAAAAGACACTGAAGGAACACTCTGACAAGATTCCTGCCGAAGAAAAAGAGAGTTTGAATAATAAGATTGCTGCTTTAAGAAAAGCCATTGACGCAAGGAATGAGGTAGAAATAAAGTCCCTTATGCAGGAAGTGGAACAGGCATCCCATCGCATTGCAGAGATTCTTTACAAGCAGGCAGCAGAGAAGTCATCTCAGGCAGGTGGTCCACAGCAGCAGACAACTGAGCAGCCAGGTGAATCTGAACAGAAAGATAAAAAGGTTGTTGATGCTGATTACCGTGAGGTTGACGGAAACAAGTGAAGTGTTGCTGAAAATAAAGAGGGCGGTTTTAGAAACCGCCCTCTTTTCTTTTTTATGGGATGC
>DYKA01000103.1:3523-4965 GCA_020722805.1 Vermiphilus sp. | reverse complement strand
CTTGTCCTTTCAGCAATAAAGGTGCGATTTTAACTCAATAAAGGTGTTTTGTATGCTTGAACAAGAGCTGTTTTACTCTCCGGCGGAAGTTGCCGACATGCTATCAATATCGAAGAGAACTTTGCTTAGCTGGGAAAATAGCGGCAAGCTTGTTCCTAAACAGCATCCCGATGATCAAACAAAGGTTTATACAAAATCTGATTTAGTTAAATTTTTGCCAGGTTTTAAAATGTTTAATACTAATTGGGACGCAGAAATGATAACAAAGCCAATTAGAGACTTTTATTCTATAGAATTGTTTGCTGGTGCTGGCGGCTTAGCCTTAGGGTTAGAAAAGGCCGGTTTTAAAGCCGTTCTGTTGAATGAGATAGATAAAGATGCTTGTCAAACAATGAAGACAAACCGGCCAGAATGGGATGTTAGGCATGATGATATTGCAAATATTGATTTTAAACCTTTTGCCGGGAAAATAGATTTCCTATCCGGTGGTTTTCCTTGCCAAGCTTTTTCTTATGCTGGTAAAAAGTTGGGATTTGAAGATATTAGAGGCACTTTATTTTATCAATTTGCCAGGGCAGTCAAGGAAGCCCAGCCCAAGGTCTTTTTGGGTGAAAATGTAAGAGGCCTGCTTAAACATGATAATGGTAGAACTCTCGATACGATTAAAGAGGTAATCCGAGATCTGGGTTATACATTAGTTGAACCAAGAGTTTTGAAAGCTGTTTTCTTTATGGTGCCACAAAAAAGGGAAAGGCTTTTCTTGGTTGGTATTCGCAACGACTTGGCGCAGAAATTCAAGTTTGCTTGGCCATCACCATTTAGCCGTATTCTTTTGCTTCGAGATGCTTTAAAAGCAGGCATATTATTTCCTTGCGATGTCCCCACAAGTTCAGGGCAAAAGTATCCCAAAAGAAAAAAAGAGATTTTAGACCACGTTCCGCCTGGTGGCTATTGGCGGGATCTTCCAGAGGATCTTCAAAAAGAATATATGCAAGGCAGCTTTTTTTTACAGGGTGGTAAAACCGGCATGGCAAGACGTCTATCCTACGACGAACCTAGCCTGACTTTGACATGTGCTCCTGCTCAAAAACAAACAGAACGTTGTCATCCAGAAGAAACAAGACCCCTTACTGTTCGTGAATATGCCAGAGTTCAAACTTTTCCTGATGATTGGCATTTTTGTGGGTCTCTTTCTAGCCAGTATAAACAAATAGGCAATGCGGTTCCTGTTAACTTGGCTTTTGCCATGGGTAGGAGCTTGATCCGATTATTCAACGATATAGAGGAAGACACCGTCAGAGAGTCTGTTTCTGACGAACCTGCTCCGATAAAACAAATGGAATTTGCCTTTTAGAGGCTTAGATTAGCTACTTAGTGTTGCATTTTTTTTGAATGTTTGGTACACCGTTTGAAGAGAGGTGTACAATGCAATATTTAAACAA
>DYKA01000103.1:0-3423 GCA_020722805.1 Vermiphilus sp. | reverse complement strand
AATGACTTGCAGGGATTTTGTTAAGCTCTTTGAGGGCGAATTTCCACTGTCAATCACTGAAGCTTTGTCCATTTATGAAATTAGCCTGCAATGGCAAGCAACAACATGTATTATAACTGATTCAGACACTTTTGAGCGCGTCCAGATAAATGATCCAGAAAACCTTGATGTGAAATATTAGATTTTCAGGTGCTTACAAAGGTTTTTGGCAAACAAAAGGCTTCTTTCAGTGACATCTCGGTTAATTATTATGATGTTTAAACAGTTCTAGCTTATTCTCTTTCCGTTTTTTTTGGTTTGTAGAAAATTTTCTGGTATTTGTTGCCAAGTCCCTCATTTCCTAATTCTTCAAAGATAGCATTAATATAACTCCAGGTATTCTGCATTCCGGAAAGAAAATCCCAAAATTCATTTTCTACTAAAGCGTAAGCGCTCAGTAAACCGCATCTTTTTTTGCTGATTTTTTTGTGGCAATGTTGCTTCTGTGAATCGCGACATCATTTACAGGAGCATTTATGAAGCGTAGAGCCCCGATTAAACACCCCATTTCGTTTTGGAACATGCACGTTGATGCTTGGCGCTTAAGTGGTTTGAGTCAGAAGGAATATTGCCGCCGGCATGGTTTGCGAGACAAGGCCTTTGCCCACCATAAGGTTTGCCGTCTTGGTGCCGAAAAGAAAGTTCCAGTCAGCGAAGTTTTGCCAGCAAAACTAGATTTGGTTGCATTACCACTGAATATTCTTTCAGCCGGAGCCTCTCATAACAGTAACCATTCAAGTGGCATAAGCATCACCCTTGGTCGGAATTCTCGACTTGAAATTGCAACCGTCTTTGATACAAAATGCCTGGCTGCTGTTTTACAACTGGTTGTTGCCCTATGATTTTCGGCAATAACACTCAGGTTTTTATTGCCATCAATCCGGTTGATATGAGGAAATCGATCAATGGCCTTTCGTCGTTGGTAGCAGGTGAATTTTCCAGGAACCCGCTTACCGACGGTCTTTTTGTTTTCAGTAACAGCAATCGGAAAATCATAAAGGTTCTTTACTGGCATTTTAATGGCTTCTGTCTCTGGCAGAAGAGGCTTGAAAAAGGCCGATTTATTTGGCCGGACACCCGGGAAGAAGTTCTGTCGGTAGGAGTTAGGGAGTTGGGATGGCTTGTCGAGGGTTTAAATATAGGTCAGTTAAAAGCCCATAAGGAGCTTGGCTTCAATCAGGTATATTGAACGATAGAATTCAAGCGGCTTAAAGCACAAAATCAACTCATTAAGAGCTGTACTTTTGCCTGATTTTGTGTTATATTTTTAGCCATGAAACTGGCTACTGATCAACTTCCAAACAACACAAAACTCCTCAAGGAATTAGTCATTGAGAGTTTCAATGAAATTGCTGTTTTAAAAGAGCAGGTCCAGTCTCTTCGGGCTTTGATTTTTGGCCGAAAAAGTGAGAAGAGTAAGTCCGAAAACAGTGTAGAACAGCTTTTAATGGACTTCGGCGAAGATGCAGATACCACGACCGTGGTAGAAAATGCCGCAAAAACCCCGGAGACAATACAAATCACCGCTCATAGTCGGGTCAAAAAGGGCCGCAAACCTCTGGCCGAGCATCTCCCAAGAGAAGAACGAGTTATAGATATTCCGGATGCGGACAAAGTCTGCGAATGTGGTTGTATCAAGGCTGTTATCGGTTGCGAGAAATCAGAACAGCTTGAATACATACCGGCAAAACACAAAGTAATAGTAAATGTCAGGCCAAAATACGCCTGCAGAAAGTGCGAAGGCACCGAGTCAAACTGTGCAACGGTAATGATCGCGCCGATGCCAGAGCAGATAATTCCCAAAAGCTTTGCAACGGCAAGCTTACTGGCTTATATTCTGGCTTCAAAGTTCGTTGATGCTCTGCCATTTTATCGGTTGAGCACCATTTTCGCTCGAAGTGGTGTCGAATTAAGCCGGGGAACCATGTGCAACTGGGCTATCCGGGTGGCATCGTTGTTAAAGCCGTTGATAGAGCTTTTTGAAGCAGAACTGCTTGGCTCGACATATATTAATGCTGATGAAACGCCCTTTCAGGTTCTGAAGGAGGTTGGCAGAAAAGCGGAACAAAAATCATATATGTGGGTTTTCAGAACTGGTTGCAGCGAAAGGCCGACCATACTGTTTTCCTATGCCAGCAGCAGATCCGGAAAAATTCCGGAAACGATACTGTCGTCATACAAAGGCTATATTCAAACCGACGGTTATGCCGGTTATAACTATATTGCCGAAAAGACCGATCAGAAGCATCTTGCGTGCTGGGCTCACGCGCGTCGAAAATTTCACGCCGCCATAGTTGCTGCCGGACAAAACGCGACACCAGGTGTTGCTCACAAGGCCTTTGATATAATCAAAGAGCTGTATAAAATCGAGAAGAGCGCGAAAGATCAAAACAAGACACCAGAAGAAATACATGCTCTCCGCCAGGAAAAAGCCGTTCCGATTATCAAGGACTTCAAGACCAGGCTACAGCGCTGGAAGTCTGCGGTTCTGCCAAAGAGTCTGACTGGCCAGGCAATTCAATACACATTAAATCTGTGGGAAAAACTGACGGTTTATCTTGAGGATGGCCGTTTACAAATGGACAACAACCTGGCAGAAAATGCCATCAGACCATTCGCTGTTGGCAAAAAAAACTGGATGTTTTCAGATACGCCACAAGGCGCAACCGCTTCAGCAATAATTTACAGCATACTTGAAACAGCAAAAGCAAACGGTCTGGAGCCATTCTGGTATATGTATGCACTGCTTGAAAAGCTGCCTGAAATGAAAAATAAAGAGGATTTTATACCATGGATGCCACAAAACATTGATAAACACCTTGTGGAAGCATTAAAAAGCAAGCACATCAAACCATAAACCAGATTTTTTTTTATCTTTCAAGAAGGGGTTCCCTGAGCGCTTACTTAAAACTGGTTTCACGTGCCAATATGAATCTTAATGATTTTAGGTTTAGCACAATAAAAATTGAAGTGGCCAACTATGATTTAATAATGCCACAGTTAGAGAGCTTTCTTCGTGATAAACATAATCCTATATTGGGCAGGCAGTAGGGGATCTTATCTTATGTATATTGAAAACAGCTGTTCAAGATATTTAACTGTTTTCAAACAACAATAGTCGAAAACACACAAAATAAGGACAAAAACATGAAGAAAACAGCTTCTAACGAGAATCTTGTGACTAAAATGGAAATAGTCAGAGACTTGGCAAAGAAATCCAAACTCACTCATTCGGTAGCCAAAGACATTCTTAATAACTTGCTGGACATCATCGAGCGAAATCTGAAGAAGGAAAAGCGACTGCAGATCATCGGTTTCGGTTCATTTTATACAAAGCTGAAACCAGCTAGAACCGCCATCAATCCCAACACCCGCAAACCAGTC
>DYKA01000102.1 GCA_020722805.1 Vermiphilus sp. | reverse complement strand
TTCAGGCGTAAATACTCAGTAAAGTACATTTTAGTGCAAAGTGAAAAGATAAGTCCTCAGTGAACACCGTATAGCACTGAGGTCGAGAGGGTGAGGCCGCTGACCGAAGCCCGCAGGGCAAGACGGGTGAGGGTGTAATGGGGAGTCTTGTGAATTCACCCCCACCTCAGTCCTTAAGGGGGAGGAAGAACGTGGTTCAGTGAGAATTTATGAAGATTGATACTTTAGGCACAGAGTTTTTAATACTTTTAACTTTGTGCCTACGCATAACGCTCCAGTAAGGATTTACTTCTTCTAAAAATTACAGGCAGTTCGGAAACAACCAGAGAATTCCTCTCCCAGACTCATATAATCAGCATCCTCAGCAAAGTCCTCTCCAAGATAAAGAACCTGAGAGGTCTTGCTTCCGTACCTGAATACAGTGATTCCCTTGCATCTCAATCTGTATGCTGAAATAAATGAATTCTTAACCTGTTTGATTGTTGCATCCTCTGGAAGGTTGATTGTTTTTGAAACAGCGTTGTCTGTGTGTTTCTGAAACGCCGCCTGCATTAAAAGGTGTAATTCTGGTTTGATTTCAAGTGCGGTTTGAAAAATCCTTTTCATTTTCTCTGGTATGCCCCTTACACCATTGAGAGACCCTTTTTTTATTACTTCAGCAATAATCTCTGATTTCAAAAGGTCTGTCTCTGCAGCTTTTTTCTCCCAGACAGGATTCATCTCAAACATACTTCCGCCTGAGATTTTTCGCATATAAGCGATTGCAAAAAATGGTTCAATTCCACTTGAACATGCGGCTATAATACTGATTGTGCCTGTTGGTGCAATTGTTGTTCTTGTGCAATTGCGAAGGCAGTCAATCTTATTCCTGTAAATGCTTTTTTCAAAATTTGGAAAACTCCCTCTCTGTCTGCCGAGTTCAACGGAATATTCAAAAGCAGACCTGTTGATAAACTCCATGAGTTTTTCTGCAAGCCCGATACTTTCCTTGCTTCCATAAGGAATTTCAAGTTCAGCAAGCATGTCCGCCCATCCCATAATTCCAAGTCCAATCTTTCTATTGCTAAGCGTCATTTCCTCTATTTCCTTCAGCGGGTACTTATTAATCTCAATCACATTATCAAGAAACCTGACTGATAGACGAATAATCTCCCTCAGTTTTTCCCAGTTGATTGTGCCGTTGTTGATTATTTTTGTAAGGTTGATTGACCCGAGATTGCAGGATTCATAATTCAGCAATGGCTGTTCGCCGCATGGATTTGTTGCCTCAATGCTGCCTATAAGTGGGGTTGGATTTTTTCTATTGATTTCATCAATAAAAATTAGCCCAGGGTCCCCTGTTTCCCATGCACACTGACAGATTATGTCCAGCAGTTCATCAGCAGGGATACTTCTAACAGGTTCACCTGTTCTTGGATTGACAAGACTGAACCTTTCGCCTGCGATTGCTTTTTGCATAAACCGATCTGTCACTGCAACTGATATGTTGAAATTGGTGAGGATATTTTTTCTTTTTGATGTGATAAATTCAATGATATCAGGATGGTCAATTCGCAGTATCCCCATATTTGCGCCTCTTCTTTTTCCACCCTGTTTCACAACATCTGTTGCTTTGTCAAAAATCTCAAGAAAAGAAAGCGGACCTGACGCTGTCCCCATTGTGCTTCTGACTATATCGCCTCTAGGCCTGAGATTTGAAAATGAAAAACCCGTGCCTCCCCCGCTTTGATGGATGACCGCCATATTTTTCAATGCTTCAAAGATACCTTTTATGGAATCAGGCACTGGAAGCACAAAACATGCTGAGAGTTGCCCGAGTTTTGCTCCTGCATTCATCAGTGTTGGAGAATTTGGCAAAAACTGAAGATTGCGCATCAACCCATAAAATTTTTCGTGATACTCTGAAACACTGCCTGACCAGTTTTTTTCCGCCTCAGCAACCGCCTTCGCGACCCTTTGAAACATCTGTTCCGGGGTTTCTGTTATTTTTCCTGTTTCATCCCTCAGGAGATATCTTTTTTTCAGAATGCTTATGGCATTCAGAGATAGTTTCAGTCCATCTTGCACACCAAAAATCTTCTTGTTTTCCCTTATCTGTTTTCTTTTTTCTCTGTAAACAATGTATGCGCGCGCCACACCTGGAAGATTGTTTTTCATTAAAACTTTTTCAACTATATCCTGTATGTGTTCAACAAATGGATATCTTGCTTTTTCTTTTTCAAGTAGTTTGATTGTTTCCCTGGAGAGTTTTTTTGCCAGAGGCGGCTCATCCCTGCCTGTTGCCTTGAGTGCTTTGTAAATGGCGGTGGTTATTTTTTCATCAGAGAATTTCTGGATCTTTCCATCTCTTTTTCTGACAAATCTGATTTTCATAATCTGCCCTTTATCACATTTTACTATTTTCCGCATAAACAGCAAAAGCAAGGAGTCAAAAATACAGGGAAACTACTCTCAATGACTGAAAAAGATAAAGCAGAACAAGTGAATAACAATCACAATAATTACTCTGCGGTTCTTGACAATAATGTGTAGTAAGATAGAATACAAAACGTACAGTCCACTTTCAGGGAGAATAATTATGTTTCAGGATCTGAAGCCAGGAAAGCATCTTGTGATGGATAATTTTTCAATCGCCGATACATTCCGGCTCCGCAGAACAGTGCACCGCCCGTTAAAAGACCCTGCAGAACCTATTTTTGTTTCTGAAAAATCGTGGGAAACAGCAGTTATTGCAGGGAAAATAATTCTTGATGAAGAAAAAAAACTATGGCGGATGTGGTACGTTGTATATGACCACAATGCCGAAAAAATTAGAAAGGGTTTGAAGAAAAGCAGGTACGGAAATGTTGGTGAACCACAGACATTTTTCCTTTCGTATGCAGAAAGCAATGATGGAGTACACTGGAACAGACCGGAACTGGATGTTTATCCTGGAACCAATATCTGTTTTAAGGGATACAGTGATGTTGTTAACAGCACGATTTTATATTGTCCGGAAGCACCTGAAAAACAAAGGTACATGCTTGTAAATCGTGATTGGTACAGCGATCAGGTTGGCGGCATTTATATTGCATACAGCAGGGATGGTATTAATTGGAGATATACTGACACAAAGCCACTGATTCACGGAGAAAGTGACTGCAACAATGCCTGTGTGTACAATCCTGAAAGGAATGTTTATATGCTGTACATGCGCGGATGGCATTCTGCGGCAGTTGGCTGGCCAAATGGAAAAGGAAATCAAAGAAGGAGGATTACTTACTCGGAAAGCAGGGACTTAAAAAAATGGACTGAACCCCAGGTGATTATGACTCCTGATGAACTTGATACGAATGATTTTTACGGCATCAGTGTATTCAGATATGCAAATGCTTATTTAGGGATGCTGTGGATTTTTGACGATGATGTATTTGAAACAATTGATGTTGAACTCTGCTGGAGCAGGGACGGAATTAGATGGGAAAGACACCCTGAAAGACCGAAGTTCATTGAAACAGAGGAAAAAGGAAAGATTGGTGGTTACATGGTTTATCCTGCACAGGAACCAGTAATCTGCGGTGATAATCTTTACATTTACGTAAATGCTCATTCAAGTTTTCCGCACAATACCCAACCTGAGATATGGACAAACCATGTTTACCGGATAAGATTGAGGATTGATGGCTTTGTTTCGCTTGATGCTGGTTCTCAGATGGGCAATTTAATAACGAGACCTTTTGTTCTTCAGAGTGATAGGATTACAATAAATGCATCTGTACAGGGTGGAAAAATTGTTGCTGAACTTGCTGAACCATACTGGTATGACCCCAGAGGAAAAGTTGTTGATGGGTTTTCTGCCGACGACTTTGATATTTTTACTGGCGATAGCACCTGTCACGTTCTGTCCTGGCGTGGAAACAGTAATCTTTCAACACTCAGGGGCAAGAGAATGATGTTGAGAATGGCCATGGTTCACAGTCAGATTTATAGTTTTACGATATAGAATGAAAATTATCACAATTGAAAACAAATTTTATGTGATTGATATTGATGCGGATACAGGGAAAATCCTGCAGGTTATTGATAAAACAGCGGACTACTGCTTGATATCAGACCAGAAAATGGCTGAAAATTTTAGAATTCTTCTACCGCTTCCTGATTATGAATGCAATTATATCTGCGGTGTCATCCAGAAATCTACAGCCATAAGAAAATCAGGAAACAATGTTCAATTCTACTGGAAGTCACCTCTTTCAAACGAAAAGGGTGATTTTGATATTGACTTCTCCCTGAATATCTCATTAAATGCCGAAGAAATAATTTTTAATTGTGCCTGTCATAATAATACAAAATTTCCGGTTGCTGAGGTGTGGTTTGCCTTTATCGGCGGGATGAACGGTATTGGCAGAAAGCAGGAAACGAAGAAAGAAACAGAAATTGTTATTCCCACTGGCAATCTCCTCTGGACAAGGAAAATTTTTAAGGATTTCGGCAACACTCGCGGTCAGACACTCGGATGCCTCTCACCCGAGCACACATTTTCATATCCAGGATCTCTGTGTATGCCGTGGATAAGTCTGTTTAACAGAAACATTAACAGGTCGGTCTATTTTGCTGCGCTTGAAAAAACCCCGAGGGTTAAAATTATAAGATTATCTCTGGAACCTGGCTCTGGAGAAATGAGACCCCACGGAAACTGGCCAAGGCCTGATGAAACCGGAAATCTACCTTCTGGAATTGTAATGAACTGGGTTTGCGTTCCTTACACGAGAAAGGGTGAAAATTTTGAATCTCCTGATGTTGTGCTGAGATCTCATGATGGACTGTGGCAGGAGTCAGGGAAGGTGTACCGAAAATGGTTTGACAAACACTTTAAGGTGATAAAACCGGGTTCAACCTGGATACGCCGGGAAACATCTTTTTATCACCAGATGTTCATGCTGCCAGAAGATAACATAAACTACACATTCAAAGATATCCCGAAGCTTGCTGAAATATGCACAAAATACGACGTGAGACATTTCATGATTGCTGGATGGCAGATTGGTGGCCATGATAGAGGATATCCTTATTAC
>DYKA01000101.1:2274-5432 GCA_020722805.1 Vermiphilus sp. | reverse complement strand
ATCAGAAATTGTTACTGATATGCCTGCCTTATAAATCCTGATTTCAATATAACTAAAGTTTTATTCTGACAGGTCTTTTTTTTCTGCTGCTTTCAATTGCACCAAGAACCATAGCAAGACTTTTTATATTGTCATCAGCACTTGTGAGTGGTTTTTTGTCTGTCTTTATGCAGTGGATAAACTCGCGAATCAAACCACGATGTCCTTCATTTTCTTCTTTTCTTTCTGAAAAACTGATTGCGATGTTTCTTGTTTTTCTGATAAAACCAGTTCTCCCGGTAGTCTTTTGTGCCTCAAATTTTTCCATTCCGTCCCAGAGAGCGCTTCCCTTTTCTCCAATGAATCTCCATCTTCCTGTCCAGGTTGTGTTCAGCCCTTCAGCGCACCAGCTGCCCAGATATGTATAGACAATCCCACCAGTCATTTCAAATATGGCATTTGCACAGGCGCCATGGTTGTACCATGAAGAAAATGGATTCCATTCGTGGCAATACACTGTGACAGGGTCAGTGTGCGTGAGAAATCTTGCCATATCAAAGGTATGTATTGCCATATCAAGAAGCAATACATGTTTCATTTTGTCTCTGAATCCGCCGAAATGTGCCCCGATATAAAACTCACTGTTTATTGTTGTTAATCCTCCAATTTTACCTGATGAAAGAAATTTTTCCACCCCGCGGATATAATTGTAGTAGCGTCTGTTCTGAATTACAGCAAGAATTTTTCCCGTTTTTTCTGCTTGCCTAACCATTTTCCTTGCATGATCCATGCTATCAGCAAGAGGCTTTTCAACAAGAACATGGCAGCCTTCTTTGAGTGCAAGCATTGTTATTTCATAATGTGCTTCAGGGACTGTGCAGTTAAAGACAGCATCAGGTTTTGTCTTTCTGAGTGCTTCTTTGAAATTTGTACCGACAAAAGCATTGGTGAGTTTAAACTCTTCTGCCTTTTTTTCTGCTGCAGAACGATTGATGTCAACAAGTCCGGCAATATTTATTTCTTTTTCCTTAAGAGCGGATATTAGCCAGGTTCTGCTGATTGCTCCGCAGCCAACAAGCAATACCCTTATCTGGTTTTTCATTTATTTTTCCTGCTGATTGACTATTGTCCACCCGTCTGCTTCTGCAATTGCCCGCGGTATCACAAGTGAAGCAGGCGACTTTGCCCATAGTTGCGGCACAGAATAAAAATAAGGAAACGAAAAACCATTTCCCTCAATTCTTGCGATTGTGCCGTCTTCTCCTGGATTAAGTTTAATGGTATATGTTGCCTGCTTGCTGATGTCAACCTTCCTTATTTTTGCGGGATCTGTTGGAAACAGACCTGTGTAAAGTGTGAGTATTTTATAACCATATGTATCAAACACTTCAATATCAACACTTTTTGTTCCCTTCGGGATGTAAAAATATGCTGGATGCTGAGTTAATCCGTCTTGATTCAAGAAATATGTAAATGGATGTGCCTTTGAGTGTTTGCCCGTTTGAACATCATAATAGGGCGTTGTGATGGACGCAAGATTTCCACCGTATCCGGTGCTGAAACGATAGGTGCCTGAATTTTTTGCCTGGAGTGAAACATCAACAAGTTGAATTTTTGAACCATTGGGAAGTGTAACTTCTTTTGATGCCTGTTTGGTCATTGTTTCATCAACGATTGAAATCCATTTTCTTGATTTTGCGTCCCACCATTCAACCCCATAAACGAAATCTCTTGCTCTGTAGTAAGCGTCATCTGGATTATATGGCCAGAAAATTTTGAAGCCAATTATATCTCCTGGTTTTTTGGCAACAGTAAGAAACTTAACAGGTTTCTGATATCCGCTATTGTAGACAAATGGTGCGTCAAGAGGAGTTGTTAAGTAATAGTTGCATTGACTTGGAAATTCAGACTGAAATTCCTTCACAATAACAAGATCATTCAGGTCAATATCAGAGCACTTTTTACCGTTTGCCAGCACTGCATCTTTGAAATAGGACACTGGCACAAGTTTCCAGAAATCAAGTACCCTGTTCCACCATTGTTGTGTTTCCTCGTGAGTATAATGGGCAGGGCCACTTGCATATTCCCCTGCTGCTTTTTTCACATCATAAACACCGAAAATGCGCCTTACCACAGCATGCATTGCAACCATATAAGACATCTGTCCCTTCCAGAGATACTCTTTCATTTCCTGTGATGATGAAGTTGCCTTTCCACTTTCTTCAAGGTAATGATAGTACCAGTATTGCTTGATATCATCTATTCTCTTCTGAGCATCTGGTTCCCTGTCGGGGTTTATTTTTTTGTCTGCTTCATCAATCATTCTTATTGCCTTTGCCCAGGAATTCGGACCATTAACAGACAGGTTATCAACAAGCATAAAATCATAGTATTGCTTCATTTCTTTCCACGCGCTTCCGAATGCTTTCTGAAACCATCTGTCGCGTGTTTTTTCAAGTTCAGTAAGCGTCATTTTTGGATTCCAGAGAACCTTTGTCATGAGATAGTATGCAAGACCATATTTGCCAAAATTAAAATCTGTTTCGCAGGAGAGTGCCTTTATTCCTGCCTGATATGTTGTCTTGAGATCTTCAAGAATGTTTTTCGGTGCTGCACTCCAGGCAGCAGGAATTCCTGCTGTACCCGGGTCTGCATAATAGGATAAACTGATAATTCTGTAATCCCCTGATGGTTCACGGGGCAGCATTATCTGAAATGCCTTTGCCATGTCCATCTGGCTTCTAAAATTTTTCCACTTTCCCCAGCCACGGTGCTTTGGATAACTTGCTATCATAACCCTTATTCTTGGGTCAAGATTAAAGTTTGGCGGTACATCATGATAGTTATAGCTGTATCCACTGCTTCTTACCATTTCTTTTTTTTGATTTACCTGTTGATGTGATTCTTTTTTCAGGTGGCAAAGAGTCAATCCATTTGTCGTACTCATGAAGGAGCCAGTTTGCAAAACCGAAAACAGTATCAGAAGCCGCTGATGGGTCCCATATTTCTACTGGCTGATTCAATCCATTGTAGCCATTGAGAACATAATTTTTACCGAATGGTATTCCTTCCTTTTTGCAGTAGTCAGGATACCAGTTTTTGTATCTCATATATTTGTCAAGGACAGCGTAACCTCCACCATCTTCAGGTTCATGTCCGAAGATAAAAACATCGTCAGG
>DYKA01000101.1:0-2174 GCA_020722805.1 Vermiphilus sp. | reverse complement strand
CATCGTCAGGATGTGGTGGTTTTTCCATAATTGTTCCAACCCCGTAACTTTGACCGCTTGTTGGCCAGAGTGCCCTGATATAAAAACCGGGTCTTCCTGCCTTATTTATATTAAAAACGAGGGACTTTGTTTTATAATCAGGGGCATAAATCCAGTCAGGACCCATACCAAGAATCTCATAGCCAGTGCTTTCCATAAGGTCAACAACACCAGCAATTATTCCTTCTGGAGTATTCGCAATGACAAGAACCCTATCTGGTTCTGTTTTTATATAGTATGCCTCTTTATTATTGTAAGAGTCAGTGCCATCATTCGCCAGTGCCCTTTTTATATCCGGGTCATTCTTTATCTGTTCAGGGGCGGCATTGATAGTTAAAAGGACTATTCCTTTTGAAATGTCATTGCTGCATTTTACGGGAATTATTTTGCCGGTCATCTTCTTTACTGCTTCCTGAATAAACATAGCAGCGCGTCTCATTGTTGCCTGCGGTGAGGAATCATACCAGACAAGCGGTGTTGAAAAATCAATGTTATAGCCAGTATTTGCTTGCTGGTTATACTGAACTATAATTGAAGGTAAATTTTCCTGCGGAGTAGATGGAGTAAGAAAAGTATAGGTTGCAGCACCCGCCCAGAATGCCTGTACCAGAAACAGGCCAAGCAGATAAATCTTTTTCACGACTTCTCCTTTTTGTTTTAGTTGTAAAATTAACAACAGCATTACGAGTTATTCTCAAGCCACCTTTCAAGTTCTTCAAATTCTCTCCTGTCTTTTACAGCGATACCATCGTAGACAACATTAACAGGATCAAGTTCTCTGTGAAGTTGTTTTACTATCTCAGGCGTGAGAGGTTGTTTTGAATTTCCGAAAACATGAACTGCCTTGCCTGCTTTCTGGGCTTTTTTCAAAACATCAAGCCACAGAAAATTTGGCTTCTGGCTTTCTCCTGGTTGCCATTGAAATACCCTCAGTTTTTTGATTGAAAGAATATCATCAAGGTGTGGCAGTGCGCCCGGCCCATCAAAATGAAAATAACTATAGTCGTAATACTCAATTTCTTCTTCAATGGCAGGAAGCACAAATCTTCTAAACATTTCAGGGCTCATCATGCAAATAAAATCAGCCTGCACAACTCCAAACCTTTTTTCAGAATAAAAACCATAGTGTGTTGTACCGATGCCGCTGTTATCAATGCCCGCATTATAAAGAAGTCTGCAGATTTCAGGAAAGTCCTTTCTTAAGTCCAGCATTGCTTTTTCGATTTTCTCGGGTCTGTCACATAAATCCACGCAAAGTTTTTCTGCTCCTTTGAGTGCAAGCAGGGTATCTATGTTTGAATGTTTGTCTATGTCGGAGACAAGATATTTTCCTTTTGAATCATCAGTGATAAGACGGGTATATTCAAGGATTTTTTGAAATGTCTCGTTTTTCGGGTTAAATTTCAATGGTAAGAATTTGTCCCAGTCATCAATGATTGGTTCAACCCAGCTGGTATTTTTTGAATCCTCAGAAAATTTCAGTCCTGCACCATAAAATGCTGCAAACTGGTCAGGACCAAAATCAGGTGCAAACGAAGGAACGCCATCTCCGAGAAAATCAAAACTTTCTGCAAATTCGTTGAAAATTTTTATCTGCTGCTTCCATAACTCGTTATATGCCCTGTAATATCTCAGAGAAAATACATCAGAGGGACCATTTTTAAGTGGATTTTTGTAACAACCGGACATAACGATCGGTCTTTTATATAAATGTTTATTCCAGAAATAACTCCATCTTTTTTTTGTTTCTTCAAAATCTGGTTTGTATTTTAATCTCAACTTTGTTCCTTAGTTGTTAATATTACAATTATCAATAAACGATATAGTTATGTTTCTGGCAATTTCTGATACGTGGGTTTTGGCACATGGTTGATTTTATACTATAGACTAAGTCCTTTTCTTGTCTCTATAGCTATCAGAATTGAAAAAATTATGGCCGCTATAATTATGATAAGTGAGAAAATATAACCTTGTCTGTCTTTTAATTTGCCGGAACGAATCATTTCTTTCCCGGAACGAGATTCTATTTCTTTTAAATCAAGGTGTATTTGGTTCAATAGATAGCATATAAAGGCAAAACTTACCATAAAGACTGTTATGGCATAAGTCCCTAATGCATTCATTTTTATCCTCCT
>DYKA01000100.1 GCA_020722805.1 Vermiphilus sp. | reverse complement strand
ATACTTTAGGCACATAATCTTTAATGCTTTTAACTTTGTGCCTACGCATAACGACCTTCACTGAGTATTTACTGGTTCAGTTTCACCATTTTAATTATACCCTTAAATGTGAAAATAATAAACGCCTTTATTTCTTTGCAACCAAAAATACTGCTAACTCCTTTTTTGTAGATTTCAAGTTGTTTTATATCTTCCTTTCTTATTTCAGGGTTCTTTCTTGTTTTTATGTCATATATAAAACATTTTTCTCCCTCTATGATAATTCTATCCACTGCACCCTCTATT
Source organism: Vermiphilus sp. (assembly GCA_020722805.1). Lineage (GTDB taxonomy): Bacteria > Ratteibacteria > UBA8468 > B48-G9 > DTJG01 > DTJG01. Next base: position 5,164 of record DYKA01000100.1, on the reverse strand, counting down.
ACCTGTCCGCTGTCTTCAATCAGAAACTGCAGTTCGCTGTATGCATTGTCCTGCACTTTGAGAACTTCAATGACATCTCTTGAAAGCAATCCCTTAAGGTGTGCCTCAAAATCTGATACCTTAAAAAACACCTTTGATTTTTCTGCAAAAAACTTTGCCCTTGAAAAGATTTTTTCAAAGTCAGGCTCAAGAAATCCCTTTGAAATTTCAAGAGCGATTGTATGAACTATTGTTCCAATCTTTTCACCCACAGGGTCAAAAAGTTCTGTTTGAGAACTGAATGAAATCGGAGAAACTGGCTTTCTGTCAATCCTGGGTTTAACTCCACTGTCATGCAAATTCATCGGCACAACCTCCCTGTTAAGGTTGCCCGGTACAAACTCTCCCGCAGGATACTGGCTTTCAAATTCTGCAAGCATATCAATCCACACGCTTTTGCCTCTTGCATCGCCGGAACCTGTTATGACAAGGCCCTGTTTTGCCCTTGTTAGAGCCACATAAAGGGTTCTCTTTTCTTCTTCCTCAATCTTTTTATAATAGCGGTTAAAAAAATCCGTATCCTCGCCTTTTTTTCTAAAGGCAAAAATGTACTCCGCTGTATCTGACTGTTTTCTTTCGTGCATAATCTTAATCCTGTTTCTATCGGGGCTACCCTGTTCAATCCCTGTGAGGAATACCAAAGGAAATTCAAGGCCCTTTGAGCCATGAACAGTGAGAATTCTCACTGCATCCTGTCGTTCAGAAAAAATATCTGCCTTTGGTTCGTCTTCGTTTCTTGCTGCTATGTTTCTGAAGTTCTGTGAAATTTCAAAGAACGGAAGGTTATTCATTTCATGAACAAGCATAAGAAATTTCTCAATATTTGCGCAGGCCTGCTGATCTAGGTATGAATACATATCAAGTTCCATCACAATCCTGTCAATAACTGCATCTGGAAATTCACAGCAGAGAAGTTTTCTCCACTCTGCAATCTTTTCTGGCTTGATTTTGAAAATGGAGTTATTAAGATTATTCAGAGAAAGATTATCTGAAGGGTCTGCGAGAAGGCAAAGCAGGGAAACAAGAAAAACAATTTCAGGTTCCTGATAAAAACCGATACCTCCAACATTCACAAAAGGTATTGCGCGAGCCCTTAACTGCTCCTCAAGAATACTCAGATGGGTTCTCCTGCGCATAACAATAGCAATATCCCTAAATCTGACAGGACAGAATTTTCTTGATTGTCTGTCATAAACAGGAAATTTCTCGTTTATCAGTGAAACAATTCTGTCTGCAACCCAACTGTATTCTATCTGCTTTTCCTCGGCAATTTTCAGTTTATGTCCGTTTTCGCCTCTGAAAATTTTTATCTCAACAAAATCATTATCAAGGTTTGAAAACTCATCGGAGACCCGGAGTTCTTCCTCAGCCGGAAAACCTTCCTCATTTTTAAATACAGAATTGACAAATGAAATAATTTTTTGAAAACTCCTGCGGCTGCTGGTCAGAAACTCATTCTGAACAAATCTTTTGTAGAATTCGCCTGCGTCCCTGAAAACCGTTGGTTCTGCTCCCCTGAAAAGATAGATTGACTGTTTTCTGTCTCCGACAAAGAACAATCCATAGGATGCTGATGCTTCGGCTTTTGCACCGAACCCGGAAACCCACTCCTGTGAAAACTCCTTCAGTATATTCCACTGCAGGAGGCTTGTGTCCTGGAATTCATCAACAAAAATAAAATCAACTGCTTCATCAAAGTCATACAATACGTTCAGGGATTCCGGATGATATCTCAGAAGATGGTATGTAAAGATTTCAAGGTCATTGAAGTCCATAACTGAATTCTGTCTTTTTATTTCCTGAAAACTATCTCTTACTCGAAGAAAACATTTATATATTGGTCCGGTAATCTCGTACTCCGCCGGTTTTCCAAGAAATACCTGCGGGTGGGTTTTTTCAAGTTCCCTTATGTTGTTCAGAAATACTTTCAGTTTCATCGCCTGCAGCAACTTCAGTTCCTCGTCCTCAAAACTTACACCTTCAAGAAATCTTGCAAGTGCCTGATTGAAATAAAGAAAGGTTTTTTCTGGCTCGGAAACCGAGAAATTCGGGTCCATCTCAAAAAGAAAGGAAAATCTCTTAAGCAAACTTCTACAGAAAGAATGTATTGTTGATATCCTTAAAAGAAACAACTGGTTTTCATATTCAATGCGTTTTTCTTCGCTGTTCAGTTTTTTCAGGATTTCTTCAAATATACTTCTGATTATCCTTTCTCTCATTTCGCAGGCGGCTTTTTCAGTGAAAGTTATCGCAACAGATTTTCTTGCTTTCTGAACAAAATTCTCAGGTGTCAGATTTTTTATAAACTCCCGGGTTAACCTGTGGGTCTTGCCTGTACCAGCAGAGGCATGAATTATCTTTACGGAAAAAGACACCATCTCATTTTCACTCATCAGATATATCCTTTTTCATAATGCAGAAATCAGAGAAAAAACACCCATAGCAGTTGTTGGTGTTTCTTGGCTTGAATTGAAAATTCCGGTTTTTTAGATCATCTGCAAGATTGTTAAGTCCTGATTCAAGCATTTCAAGAAAATCTCTTGTAATCTGGCTATACTGCCTTTCTTTCTGGCCTTCTTCGAAACCAAAAACCCAGACAAAAACCTTTGGCTGCCTTCTGTCAAGTTTGTGCCTGATAAGTGCATAAAGTGGAAGTTCAAGATTTTTCAGGTCAAGGCAGTTTTGCGATTCTGGATATTTTTTTGCAAGATCAGGGACTTTCCCACTCTTATAATCAATTATCTCAAAGGTTCCTTCCTCTGTCCTTTCAATCCGGTCAAACTTCCCTGTAATGTTCATGTTTTCAATTTCAATGGTGTATTGTGCTTCAAGTTCGACAATTTTGTGTCCTCTGTGCTTATTAATAACGTCCCTAAAGGCATCAAATATGAATTGTTTTCTCTTTTCCAGAAAGGTCCTGATTACTGTTGGCAGTTTATAGTCATGACGCCCAGAAATAACTCCCGGTTTCTCAAGAAATTCATTCACAAGATTACAGAATTTTTTGTGCTGTGTTTCTATTGAAAAATCGTCCTGTATCTTGCCAAGAAAATCTATTGCTGATTTTTCTGCGGTAGCATGCAGGAGTTTTCCCCAGAATTCAGGAATTTCTTCAATAACCGGCTCTCTGTAAGGTTTTATTTTCTCCACATGCTTGAGATAGAACATATATGGACATCTTGAAAGGTCATCAATCTGGCTCACCGTAAAGTTGAATCTGTTATTCTTCAGAAATTTTTGCAAAAATTTATCATAGTCAGATATGGGCAGAAAAATATTCTTTTGCTGACCGGAAAAATATACGGTATGTGCCGAATATTCAGGAAGGTCATACAACATAATTGACCTGTTTTTCTGTCTGCTGCCAACCCTTGCGGGATAGGTAAAAACAATCCTTTTCCCTGATTTTTTCAACCTGTAAAGGTCAAGTCGTTCCCTTGCAATTCTTAATCTATAACTTGTGAGTTTCAGATTTTCCTTCAATGAATCTGGCAGAAAAAATTCCTCCTTACCAGCAGCCATAGGGAGACAATCATCCGTGGCTCCGCCAAAAAAAATTCGTTCTGCCTCAACCCCCATAGAATCAAGAACACCCATCACCCTTACACCCCTGCCTTTACTTTTCTCAACCTCAGTAATATTCAGAACGGAATTAAATATCTTTCTAAACATTGCCAGGTCAGAAGAGGTATCATCCGACAGCCCGCTAAGGATCTGCATTAGCGCCGCTCTTCCTTCATGGTCAAACATTTTCCAGCCGAGATGTTTCATTGATTTTTCCAGTGACTGGCTCCATCGGGTTATGGTCTGTGATTTCTTATTCATGAGGTCTCTTGTCTTTTCAACCTTCCGCCAGTTTGCCCAGGCCTGCAACCATTCCTGAGAAGGGAAAAAACCAATTCCGTTAAATATCTCCCTGCTTGCCTGTGAAAATTTGCTCGCTTCCTCTGTATCAAAAGAAAAAAATGGACTTGTAAAAAGCGACATCAATCTTTCCCAGGATGGATAATCAATCCATTCCATAAAGGAAACAAGCGCGACAATTGAAGGATCCTGACTCAAAACATAACCTGGAGTCATGCAGAATGGAATCTCAAGACGTTTGAAGATTCTCTGAACAATCGGCCTGTAGTAAAGCATATCAGGAAATACTACAAGAAAATCCTCCCAGAATAGTGCGCTATCCTGTGAAATTGCCTCAAGTATCATCTCACCTATTGACCTGACCTCTTCATCAGGCGATGGAAAACTGTGAAGAATTTCTTCGCATTGTCCAGATGATTTTATACAATCAACTGTTTTGACCAGGGATTTGAGAAAACCAAGATTTTCTTCAAGTATGAGATTTCTGGCATCATAATAAACACCATCATCAAACTGGTATGCAGAGATAAAATTTTTTGACCTCTCGGAAATCTTCTTGATAAAAGATCTCTGGGATGGAACAAACTCAAGCATTCCTTCAAGCAACACAGTATCAAAATGAAAATCATCAAGATGTTCTGCAGCGATTCTATACAGGTCGTCTTCATCAGCAAGATTGTTCTTCTCAAGAAAATCCTGGTATGTTCCCATTATTCTGAGGGCATTTTTCACAGGAGTTCTGTTGTCTTCATACTTCCACGGATATCTATCAATCTCGTTGAACCATGCATCAAAATCAAATCTTTCGTGAGAAACCTTAAAATCCTTGATAAAAAGCCGTAGAACTGTCGCAAAGGCAACAGGATTAATCTTTATTTTCTCAGATACAGGCGCTGACAGCTTAAAAAGTATCAAAAACTGCTCAACAGGTGAAATCAACCGGTAAGATGTTTTTTCATTAACAATTTTTCCTGCGAACGACTTGAGAGAAAAACTCGTGGGAGGTATTACAGGTCTTTTCAATGAAAGTGCCATACGGGTTCTGAAGTCTTCAATTCTCGTCCATCTTGATGTGAGGTGTATGACACCTGAAAAATCAAATCCGTCACGAAAGAATTTTTCAATGATGTATCGGGTGCGCCCGGTGAAAGAAAAAGGAAAAACCACAAGGCATCTTTTATTTTCTTCGGTCATGGTTATACTGTTAGTAAATATTCAGTGCAAAATGTACCTTACTGGTAAATATTTGCTCAGCCCCGTT
>DYKA01000099.1 GCA_020722805.1 Vermiphilus sp. | reverse complement strand
CCGCATAGGTCTTCGCTTGCTCAGACCTAAACATCTTCGCTCCATTCAAATCCCTCCAGAGAAGAAAAATAGCGGTGTGGGGATTTGAACCCCAGACGTATCGGGTATGAGCCGACTGCTCTACCACTGAGCTACACCGCCATGGATAGATATTCAGCAAGTTGTCTGAATGCCTTTGCCCTATGACTGATTTTGTTTTTTTCCTCTGATGTAATCTCGCCGAGTGTTTTGCCGATTTCAGGAATTTCGAAAACAGGGTCATATCCAAAACCTGACTGTCCCCTTGGTTCTTCTGCTATTCTTCCGTATAATCTGCCTTCAAAAAATTTCTGCTCTCCAGAAGGGGTAATAAGTGCAACAACACAAACAAAGTATGCCTGTCTGTTATTTTTATTTGTCATATATTTTAGCAGTTTTTCAATATTTTTTCCATCATCGGCATTTGGTCCTGCGAATCTTGATGAAAGAATTCCCGGCATACCACCCAAAACCGGAACAACAAGACCTGAATCCTCTGCAACAGCGTGCAGGTTACGGCAGTGTTTTGCTGTAAAAAGCGCCTTTATAAGGGCATTCTCCGCAAATGTAATCCCGGTTTCATCTGGAAACTTTCCCACGCAGGGCAGAACAATTTCACAATCAAAATCCTTCAGAATATCGCGAATTTCCTTGACCTTGGCGGGATTCTCAGTACCCAGACAGAATTTGAAGTTCATCCTTTAATGTCTCTTTTTCCACCTGAATAATCTGACTAATGCCTTTTCTGGCTATCTCTATAAGCTCATCAAGTTCGCTACGGGTAAAGAACCTTCCCTCAGCAGCACCCTGAATCTCAACAAATTCTCCTTTGCTGTTCATTACAACATTAAAATCAACCTCTGCGATGGAATCTTCTGAATAGTTCAGGTCAAGGTATTTATTTCCACTGACAATACCCACACTCACTGCACCAATGCAATCACGCAATATCGGTAATCTCAGCTGATTTCTTCTCTTCATCAACACAAGTCCATCTATAAGAGCACAAAAAGAACCATTGATGGATGCAGTTCTCGTTCCACCATCTGCCTGAAGGACGTCACAATCAACAAGTATCGTTCTTTCGCCAAGATTCCTGAGATTTACGACCGACCTTAAAACCCTGCCTATCATCCTTCTTATTTCCTGACTTCTGCCAGACTGACTGTTTGACCTCGGATTGCGCTCTGGGGTGGCTGCTGGAAGCATTCCGTATTCCGCAGTAAGCCAGCCGGTACCGGTTCCCTTAAGAAAAGGCGGGACCTTATCTTCCACAGTCACACAGCACAAAACTCTTGTCTCCCCCATTTCAATAAGAGATGAACCTATTGCGTATTTGCTGACATTCCTTGTAATTTTCATAGGTCTGAGTTCGTCAGGCATCCTGCCATCTTTTCTTGACATATTCATAGTTTACTCTTATTACATTGTTTACATAAAAATGTTCTCGCAGATATTATACATCGCAAACTGTTTTTCAGAAATATCTCCTTTCAGACCAATCACCTGCCAGCAAGGAAAGAAGGTATAACAAAAAACCCGAATGCCATCGGTTCTTTTGAATACGTAATACCTATTACAAGACAGTGAACGCGTTTCTGGATAGAATACCGCTGAGAAGTAAACCTTCCACTTCCTGTATCGTAATCCATGGATACACCAAACTCCCATTCACCAAATCTTCTGCTGAAAGAACCAGTTATACCGTCAAAATAACCACTCAGATATTTGTTTCCAATAGCGACCTGCATGTCATTTTTCTGAAACAGAATTGTATTGCTCATTTCCTTCATTCCGCCATCTGAAAGATTAAATCTTTCCTGACAGTGGAAACTCCATTGCTTATTCGGTACAAAATCAAGCATGACAATGCTATCCTGAAACCGGTTTCTGCCGATATCATAGAATGTCATTGAGATAATATTTCCCGTGCGGGTATTGTTCTTCCAGAAATCCCAGGAAAGATTGATGCTTGTAAAGGTGCCATCTGGATTAAGGTCATAAAGGTCTGATGAAAAAGGAACAATCTTTTCTGACGGGAAATTTGAAAAAACTGAAATTGCCGGCGAAAAATATACTGTTCTGTCTCTTTTTTCTGTCTTTGCGAGAAATCGAAGATTGAATCCCACTGATGAAACAAAATTGTTCAATTCATTCTGTTTGTGAACATAGTAAACATCCCTGAAACGAACAAACGGCATAACCCTGGCACATCCGGCAGTAAAAGGCCTGTCAAATTCAATATCGGCCATCGCCCGGGCATATTCATTCCCCTCAGTATCAACAAACCTTGCGGGGATAAACTGGAAACTTGTAAGCCATTTCCCCGTATTCACATACGGCACTGAAAATTCAATTTCAGGTATCCTTGCAGGCGAAAGAAAATCCTCCCTGGCATTATCAATGACATTAATTCCGAAAATACCCTGTCCTAAAATTTGTGTGTATGAAAAATAGTTCGGATTTCTGCTTTTTGCGAGAAAAACGTCATAAAGATGGTTTCTAAAAAATTGTTCTGTTCTCATCCATCTCCAGTCAAGTATTATATTCTGCCTGCTTTTGAATTCCTGCTGAAATTCGCCTGAAAAACCATAGTAAACATCGGCATCCCCATATCTTTTGAAGGCATACGAAGAAAAATTTTTCCTTGAAGGTTGTGTTTCAGGCACAGTACCATCCTCAATTCTTATCCCGGCTCCCAGCCCTTCTGTTCCTATGTCAAATCTCTGGGAAATATCAATCCTTGCATCACTTGATGTTTTGTTAAAAATAAGAGAAATTCCGTTGCCAATCTCTGTCTTATATCCGTATGATACTTGAAAAAGAGGCTTCTTTGTTTTGAGATTGTATGAATAACCAGGAATATATAAGATGGGCACAGTCCCAAAATAAATCTTGAGCCCCCTTATTGTAATCCTGTCAGGAGAAATACGAATACTGTCGCAGAGAAGATGGTAGTGCGGCTTTTCTCTATCGCAGGTTGTTAGAATGCACCTACGAGCACTGATTTTGTTTTCTTCTTTTTCCACAAGTTCTGACTTTCCATAGAAAGGCGCATAAGAAAATTTATTGTCAAAAAATGTCCCTGTATCATTCTGTATGTTGTATGCAAAACGGGCAGAGGTAATCCTTAGATTGTTCTGAGAAAAAGTAAGGCCTGTTTCCACTTTTATCTCACCTGAAACATGATTAATAATTGCTCTGTCGCACTCAATTATGATATCACCCGAAACAATTCTTATTCTGCCCTCAAGGACAGTGGTAATTGGCTCGCCTGATTCTGAAAAAGATGTTGACACATTATCAGCAGTACATTCAAAATCTTCGGAATACAAGCAGCATGCAAAAAAAAGGAACACCAGAAGAAAAAACCTAAGATATTTCAACATTGTGCTCTTTTGCAAAAGAAACAAGGGCCTCCCAACTCTTAACTCCGCTGGTTGCGCCAACCGCTGTAACAGCCATTGCTCCAGCTGTATTGGCAAGAAGTCCGCACTTCATAAGAGGATACTTCCTCAAGAGTGCAGTGAGAAATCCAGCGACATACGCATCACCTGCACCGGTTGAGTCAATAGCATTAACCTTCAATGCTGAAAAGAATTTTTTCTCTTTGCCGTTTGTAACAAAAGAACCATCGGGTCCCATTTTTATGCAGATGTTTTTTGCTCCCCTGTCAATAAAGAATTTCGCCATATCTTCGTAATGGCTCTGGCCTGAAAGCATTTTTGCCTCCTCAATGCTTGTGAAAAAATAATCAACAAATTCAATACTTTCTTCAATGACGGGAAGCCATCTGCCGGTTGAATCCCATGCAGTATCAAAAGACAGAATTCTACCTATTGCCTTAACCCTTCTTGCAAGCTCCTTCAGGTTTTCACCTTCAAGACCTGGCAATAGCAATATTCCCGCAACATGAACTATAGAAAAATTTTTTAGATAATCAAAGTCAATGTCGTCAACACTAAATCTGCTGTTTGCTCCAAAAGAATGCAAAAAAGATCGTTCCCCATCAGGAAAAACAAGAACTGCTGTTCCTGATGTAGTTATGTCTTTTTCAATTCTCACCCTTGATACATCAATCCCGGAATTTTTAAGAGTGGCCATCACAAATTCGCCGAGGGCATCATTGCCAAGTTTACCTATTACAGAGACATTTATCCCGAGATTTCTTGCCACAGTAGCAGTATTTGACGCACATCCACCCAAATGAAGTTCGCACGTATCAACAAGAGTCAGTTTCCCCCTTTCAGGCATCTGCTTAACAGGTCTTACAATAAAATCACCCACGAGAATCCCAAGACATGCAAGTTTTTCCATAGCAACTCCTTTTTTATAAAAAATTATTTCATTCTCTATATTTTACAGGATAATGAAAACAATTTGAAATTGACCTTGACGGATAATAATAAAAGTAAATCCTCAGTAAACCACGTGTCTTATAATCTTGAATAAGAAACCTGGTTTTTTACCTGCCTGTCCTTCGTTAAAGAAGGGCAGACAGGCTTAGCAGGGTAAGGTAGTTTCCTCCGGAGTGCATAGTCTCAACTTTTTTCTGATATCCGGAGCGAGGTTATGCGGCAGGAATGAGCCTATTTCATCGTCAGGCGGAGACGAACCCTTCTTGATACCTTCGTTCAGATACCATGTAAGATACGCTCTGGCCGAGATATTATTGTAGGCACAGGATTGAACAATAGAGAACATCGCTGCAGATAACTGCCCTGCCCAATTGCTATGATTGCCCCAGTAATTTTTCCTCCCCAGGACCGGGCCTCGTAACATTCTTTCGGAAATATTGTTATCCATATCCACATCAGGGTTATCGACAAAAATTGTCAATCCCTGCCAGTGGTTTTTCATGCTTTCCAGAAGCGCTCTCTGTTGCGGATGATTGCATTCTCTGTTTAGTTGTTGATATGGTAGATTTGTGCAATTTTCTCAATCCAGATATCTGCCCATTTTTTCAATTGCGGATATTTTGTCTTTACCGAAATAAAATCCCTGCGCTGATGCGCCCAGCAGTAAGTTATCTCCACCAATCCCAATCTTTCCAGCATTTTGTATGAGGAAAACCTGTCCACTGTGATGCGCTTTTTATATCCAGCAGGGATAGGTTCTAACAACCTCGCTTCTTCTATATCTATATCAAACAATGTCTCGCAGGGTACAGACGCTCCCCTGCTGGGACGGATGACATACACCACCGCCCTGATCTCCTTGCAGACGAACACCCAGATGAAACCATTGCAATTGTTTTTTTCATCAATAATCGCAAACAACTTCCATCCGCTTTCATCTATGTAGATATGTCTTGATTCCCTGACAGTCTTTACCATGCCCAGATAAAGAACTTGTAAATAAGAAAAATATATCTTCTTCAGCCCGCCGAATATCGTGCCGCTGCTTACCGTAAGTCCGTACTCGCCCATATCATTCACCTGTCTTTCTGCCGGCATATGGTTTTTGTATTTATTCAGAAGCACTTCCCCTATATCCAGAACAACCATCCTATTTCTTCCGTCCATTTTTCAATTTTAACAGTTGTATGTTAAGTTCTGAAATCCTTTCTATTGCATCCCAGAGTTTT
>DYKA01000098.1 GCA_020722805.1 Vermiphilus sp. | reverse complement strand
TACATTTTATTGCAAAGTGAAAATTGCAAAGTGAAAAGTGAAAAATGTAATAAGGATTAAATAATTTTGATTTTTATAATTTAATTTTGCAATCCTATGGAAGTTTTATATCAAAAACAGAGAGAGAAAGTGTTACCTAAATACCCAACTTGTACATTATCTTGAAAATTAAACCACCTCAGGTTAACATAGTTTCAGAAAAAAAGGAGACATATGGCAAAAAAATTTGGTAAGATTGAAATGACGGTTGGTAAGTTTATACGGCTTGTTATCTTTCTTGCCTTGAGTATCCTGGGATTTTTTCTCAGTCATGTTGATCCACATTTTGCGACGTTTGGCTGGGGCTATACATTTGGATTTATCGGCATGGCAATCCTGATTGGATAATTTTCAGGTGCTGGTTTTTCCCGCAAGAGTTCTTATCACAGATGGTAATTTATCAATGTCAGTACTAACTGATGTTCCGACCTTACCTGCCCACGGAAGTTTCTGATCAGAAGGAAATTGCCCTTTCTCAATGAATCTCTCGGCGATCAGGTCAATGTTTTTTATTGATAGAAAGTTTTCCTCCTTGCCGGTATTGACGTTTTCCAGATATTGCTCCGGAATGGTAACGATATTTCCTGCCGCAATATAAATAAGCCCATTAAACATAACGAAGGGTACGCAGTTATGAAGCTCTGTAAGCGGTCTTTTTTTCTCACCAGAAAGATACTCAATATAATTGCGGATATTTGAGACGACAAGGTCATCATTCTTGCTCTGCATTTTCTCAACGATTCCGTTTTTCCATTTAATGATGCACTCTGCAGATGTTCCTTCGCTGGTGTTGAGATTTCCTTCAAATGTAATATCCGCTTTTGTGCAGTAAAGTCTCTCAATATCGCGAGTTTTATTTGCACAGGCATGGCTCAGAATAATTCTTATATCCCTGACATTTTTTGTTGAGGCAAGGACAAAAACTGTATCTGTTGACTGTATCTGGCGAGCCCTGTACAACTCAGCGTGAACAGTTTCAATGGGGTCCCAGGAAAAAATGCCGTCTTTTCCGCACCAGAAAAGTATGTTGTGGACAAAGTGACTTAATGCGTTTCCAAAACACGAATCAATAACAAACTTACCGTCAAGAATCAGTCTTCCTGCCCATCGGGACCTTTTGAAATATGATGGATATCTCGGCCACAGCCCTGTAAATGTAATCTTCTTTATATCTCCGAATTCACCTGCCAGTATTCTTTTTTTTACATCGTGTCTTAATGGCTGCACCATGTAATTAAATCCGACATTCGTCTTTTTTTCTGCTTTCTTTTCAATCTCAATCATCTGTAAAAGTTCAGAATAGTCAAGGGTGGGCGGTTTTTCAAGATAAACGGGAATCTTCCTTCTTACACATTCTCTGTGCATTTCCGCATGCAGATGAATTGGTGCAGGAACTGTAACCATATGCAGGTCATTTCTGAACATGTCAAGCATGTCCGTATAATTGTCAAAAATTTTTACCGCACGTTCTGTCATATTTAACTGCTGAATCTGCGTCCTGAAGTTCTCGGGATTCAAATCGCAGGTGCACAAAAGTTTCACAAGATTTTCTTTCTCAAGTTGATAAATAGCCCTGTGATGCGCAGCAGCAAATCCACCCATACCAATAATGCCTGCATACAAGGGAGATTTTTTCTTGTTCATTGTTGCAAAAGGTGTTTCTTAACCCATGGTATTGCTTCAATGCCATGCCATTTGTGTTCTCCATCAAAAACATCGTGCCTGAAAAGTTTTTCCTTGCCCAGAAGTTTATATGCTTTTCTTATTATGGATGTTTGCGAATAAACATTTTTCAAACCGCTTTTTCCATTGAGGGGATCTTTTGTACCCGTTTCAACAAGCAATGGTCTTGGAGCAATACAGGTAGCGATATCGCCCATGTCCAGATATTCATAAAGATGTGGAACATAATTGCAGGAACAGTTTGTGCACATTTCAAGGAGTGATTCTTTGTAGCCATACATATAACCGCTGATAACAGCGCACCTAATTCTGTCATCAAGGGCTGATGCCCATAATGTCTGCAATCCTCCACCCGAAAGTCCTACGCAGGCAATCCTGTTTCTGTCAGCGTCCTGCCTTGTCTGGATATAGTCAATGAGACGGTGTATATCCCATGCCCACATTCCTGTTATTGTCATTCCAAGCGGAATTGCCATGTTATTGATCCACAGGCAGGATGAATTACGGATATTGTCCCTTGCCCATTTTTCCTGTCTTTCGCCAAAGCCCCTTGCATCAGGGCAGAACACGAGAAATCCCTGCCTAACAAATTGAACACCATAGTCATAATTGTACTGCTTGATTGATTCAGAAATTTCGGGGATATCACTTCTTCCAGCCACAGAGTATTTTCCTCCGCTTCCATGTCCGTGAAGTGCAATAACAACAGGATATCTGTCTTTCTCAATAACGGGTTTTAATATATAAAGTGGCATCAGAACACCTGGCTCTGTTTTAATTTCCATATGAATTCGCGTGAATTCGGGAAATTTAGTGATTTCATTTGTTTTCGGGGATGGTGTGCACCTTTCAAATTTATGATAACCGATAAGTTCACGCAATTTCCCACGCGTCTTTTTCTTCCATAGCACAAACTGCCTGGGGGTTTTTGCATTAAAGGCAAGAGGCATTGACTGATTTTCAAATACCCTTTCAAGATGACCTGCAATTGTGTATTTTTCTGCATTCTTTTTCATAAGTGTATCTCCTGCTTGATAAACTTTGTTTATGCACGATTTAGTTTATCAAATGATTTGCTCATGTCAAGGCAGTTTCATAAGGACCGTTCAATTTCAGCCGGATTTGTGTGTTATACTATGTTTATGGAATTTCTTGAACTAGTGAGAAGAAGACAGAGTGTCAGGGAATATAAGCCGGACCCTGTTCCTGTTGAAGTTCTTGACCGATGTTTTGAGGCAGCGCGACGTGCACCGTCGGCGTGTAATTCGCAGCCGTGGAGTTTTATTGCAATAACAGACCCGGTGCTTGTCAAGGAACTTGCGGACCGAGCATTTTCAGGAATCTATTCGCTCAATTCATTTGCGAGGAATGCACCGGTTATCATCGTCGTTATTACTGAAAGATCAAGATATTCTGCCTATCTTGGCGGCTATTTCAGGGGAACCAGATACAATCTTATTGATGTTGGCATAGCGGTTGAACATTTTATTCTTCAGGCAACGTACGAGGGACTGGGAACATGCTGGATTGGATGGTTTAATGAAAGGGCTGTTCATAAGATGTTGAACATTCCATCAAGATGTAAAATAGACATTCTCATTACAGCTGGTTATCCTGCTTTTCCGGATATCAGGGAGAAAAAAAGAAGGACTCTTGATGAAATTCGGAAGTATAACAGATTTTAACCAAAAAGGGGGTCGCGATGAAAATGTTTATGCAGGTCAGGTTCCTTGTGTGTAGTGCTGTCTTTCTTTTTACGGCAAGCTGTGTTCTTGCTGCCCCACCAAGGGCCCTTGTGAAAAGGATTGATATGGCAAAGGAATTTCTTGATGATATTATGGAGGCACCCGATACAGAAATTCCAGCAGCTCTCATTCAGAAATGCAGAGGCGTGGTGATAATGCGGCAGTATAGAGCAGGATTCATATTTGGTGTAAAGGGAGGTTATGGCGTTGCTCTTGTTCGGGATGAGAAAACAGGAATATGGAGTCCTCCTGCATTTGTGAAGTCAGGTGAAGGAAGCTATGGTGTTCAGATAGGTGGCCAGGCCGTTGATACAATACTTCTTATTATGAACAAAGAAGGCATGGAAATGCTTATCAGGACAAAATTCAAACTTGGTGTTGATGGTTCAGTTGCTGCAGGTCCTGTTGGGAGAGATGCTTCTGCTAAATTAGGTCCTGGCACGGCAATTCTTGTTTATTCCCGCACAAAAGGACTTTATGCTGGTGCAACAATTGAAGGTGGTCTGATTGTGAATGACGATGTTGCCAATGAAAAATTTTATGGTATCAAAGGGATAACTACCCAGGATATTCTTTTTGGTGGCACAGTTGAGGTTCCGGATGCAGCGAGACCGCTGATAAATGCACTGAAAACCTACGAAACAAGATACGAAAAAATAAAGGAAAATAGAGAGAACTGAAACTCCTGCTATTGTTTCAAATTTTTAAGGATTCTTCTGACGCTGTCAATATTGAGTTGAATTTCATTTGTATATTTCGGAAACATTATGTAATCCCCGCGCGACTGAACAGTGTTTATTCCTGTATGCTCGCACTGTTTTAATGTCCGCTCAACCACATCATATGTAAAATATTGCCTCATCTCAACATCCTTTTCATCTGATAAATGAGAACACCCGCGAAGCGGATTGCCGCCGAGAATCAGTCACGTGATATAATACTGACCAAATCTTACTGTCGGGAGCAGATTGTTTTTCACGACAATAAAATAACACGGAGATTAAATGGGGAAAAAGGTTATTGAAGTAAAAACAAAAAATGGAACCAATGAGACATTGCAGAAAGCTGTTGATACAGCATACAGGACTGGTGTTTCAAGTGTGATAATTGGACCCGGTGTGTTTGAAATGTATGACTCACTTCATCTAAGGTCAGGAGTGAAAATTTTTGGCACAAGGGGAGAAACAATACTGAGAAAACACAGGTGTATTTCTTCTGGCCTGTCTGCCGACCTTGGATATGGTTATTATGATGTGTCTGTCAGAAAACCGCAGTTATTTAAGGTTGGAATGGGAGTGTACATCACAGACGACGCCGGAAAGGGATTTTATGGAACTGTTGCTACTATTATGTGGAAAAATGGCGATAAACTTGGTATAAACAGGATGTTGAATCATGACTATGCGAGAGTCAGAAATGCAAGAGTGTCAACTGTATTTCCTGTAATAAGCGGATATTATGTCAGAGATGCTTCAATTCAGGACATTTCAATTGATGGAAACGCAGGTGAAAATATTTTCATTGATGGATGCCGTGGCGGTGGAATTTTCCTGCTTCAGTGCCACGGGATAAATCTATTAAACATATCTGTAAGGAATTATAACGGTGATGGAATAAGTTTTCAACAGTGCACGCATCTTGTGATTGATGGCTGCGAGGTCAGGGATAACTGCGGTTCAGGTCTTCATCCAGGAAGCGGTTCAGCCGGTGTTGTAATGAAAAACTGTAGGCTGATAAATAACAGAAGTGATGGTGTTTTTTACTGTCTTAGGGTGAGTTTTACGCTCCTTGAAAATTGTGAAATCACCGGTAACGATCAGGATGGAGTTTCAATCGGTGCAAGAGATACTGAGCATATCATAAGAAAAAATAAGGTTTCAGATAACGGAAGATATGGTATTTATTTCAGAAAAGCAGATGAAGTGATGGGCGGCAACAGAAATCTTATTGAAACAAATATTATCAGCGAAAATTGTAGAAAATCAGGAAAGAGTGAAATCCTTATTGAAAATATAAATTGCGATATCTGGTTGAGGGGAAATCGGATAAGGTGCCGGAGAAATTCAGGATATGGAATTGTTGCAGGACGTTTATGCAAAAGGATTTGCGTTTCAGATGATAATCTTTTTGAACGATGCGCAGGCAGAACATTGCCGGACATAAAGAATAAGATATTCAGAAACCAGATTCCTGAAAAAATATCTGCTGGTCCAGAGCATCTGGACAGACACGCTGTAAGGCATCTGAATATTGAAGAACCCTGAAGTTTCTGTTATCATATAGAGCCGCAGCATACAAGGAG
>DYKA01000097.1 GCA_020722805.1 Vermiphilus sp. | reverse complement strand
AGAAACTCTTTCAAAAAACAGGAAGGTGTTACCTATGTATCTCAACTTCTGCAATCAATAGGCGTAAATTTTACCGTAGGGTCTGTGAGTATGGGGAAGAGATGTGCCAAAAAATCTGCAAAAGTTTTCAGTATATTTCTTGATAAGGATAATTTCACTATTGTCTGGTTGCTTCATACAAACCTCTTTGCCGAGTTTCACATTTTTTATTGAGCCCCTGACTATAATCTTCCCGCCATTCATTGTATTGCCGCAACCATCCTGAACATCGCCGTTTACAAAAATTTCTGTCAAATTATGATGCCCTGCGTTTCCTAAACCAAACACACAAAACCAGTGTCAAATAATCAACGCAACAGAAATTTTCAGTAAAAGATACAGTGGAGAAAAATGAACCGGAATAAAGGTTTCACACTTATAGAACTTCTTGTTGTAATAGCAATAATCTCAATACTCGCTGCAATGCTTCTGCCAGCACTATCAAGAGCAAGGGAAAATGCAAGAAGGGCAGTGTGTATGGGACACCTAAAACAAATTGGTCTTGGTTTAGAAATGTTTGCTGATGACAATAATGAGTTTTATCCGCTATGTGGCGGAACAATTGACTGGGGAGAAAACCCTCCTGGCTGGATGGAACAGTTGTTTCCTTACCTGAAGAACAAGGATCTATACAAATGTCCGTCATTTCCGAGGAATATCTCTGACTTTCATTATTTTTTGAGCGCACGCGCCGCATACATTGATGCTGGCTACGCAAGGGCTGCAACTGATAGACGAAAAATTATGTTTCCTTCGGCCTTTGTTCTTGCCGGTGACTCCAATTATAGATTTACTGAACCTGACTGTGACAAGGATGATTACACACAAAACTGCCTTGGCTGGCAGGAAGATGCGGATCACTGGAAACCACATCATGCTGGCGGGTTAAATGTCCTGTTTGCTGATGGACATGTATCCTGGCATACAAAGTATGACCCTGATTCAATGACCTTCAGGTATTCCACATTTTCTGACTGGTGATGTTCCACTAAAACTCATCATTCCTTGAAGTGAATGTCATTTTTCTGCATCTTCAGGAACAAGCAGTTCCGCAGGATGTCTTGCCAGAAAAGGCGGTATATCATAGAGTTCAACAGTATCTCTCAAACTTGTCAGAGCAATGCTCCAGACCTGTCTATCGCAACCTTCGGGTACAACAATTGAAATCTGGTCTCCGCTCATAATCTTATCACTGAAATAAATAGTTTTTCCATCTTTATCTTTTATTTCAACTTTTGTATAGGTGCGGCCGATGAAAGGAAACCCGATTACAAAATGTTTTGTTCCTTTCGGGACAAAAAAGAATAATGGTTCTCCTCTGGGAAACCACTGTCTAAATGCTATCTTTCTTGGTTTCCCCGGCTCATCTGCTCTTGCTGCCCATACTAAAAGAGGTCTTACATCAAATGTTATCTCTGCTGCCTTCCAGTAGGTTGTGCCAGGATCAAATATGTAAGTGCCATTTTCAGGAATTACTATGTTTATTGCTGCTTCAAGACCCTTTTCTGCCTTTACATCTCCCTCTGAGATAAGTTTTTCCTCAAAGTCCATCAGCTTCCAGTGACAGTCAATTGTGTGACCTGGATATGGTTTGTATGTAAGAGATAATTGTTCTCCCTTTTTCGCTGCAAAATAGTATATGCCTGATTCCAGATATAATGGAGAGCGCGGTAAATCCTTGAATTTCTTCAGGAGTTCCGGATATTTTTCTGTTATTGGAACAAGTTTTCCAGTAAATTTTCTGCCTGATATTTCAACTGCAGGTATCTCAGCGAACTTCTTCAGGTCTTCAGCGAACAATTGCCTGACCTCCTCTGTCTGCGGTATATCAGTATTTTCCTTTTTCCATGTCTCAACCTGTGTTTTATCAAATGTTTCTATCTTCATAAGCGACGGAAACAATCTTTCTTCAAATGTCTTTTTTGTATACAGCATCGGATAAACATGAATAAGGCCTGTGTCCATAATCCTTCTTGAAAAAATTATTAAATCTTTTGCGCTTGAGATAATCTCTTCATTTTTTGGGTTTTGCCTTGCTGTTTTCTCGTAATCCATCTTCAGCACGAGCCAGTGAAGATACATCGCAATTCTGTCCAATCTTGCCTGGACCACAGGGTCTTTCTCAACCTTATAGGCTTCTTCAAGATCCATCAATGCAAGTTTCAAGGTTCTCGGAGTATGCTTTTCTGCCTTTGCCCATCTTTCATAAATGCGTCTTACATAAGGTTTTGCCTTTTTGAAGCAGTTTTCAAAGAAATCTTCAACAAGGGTATTTGTATCTAAATCAGCATTCCACATTAGTTTTGCTGCAAGCCAGTATCCCAAACCATTTGGTCCCCAGTTGCAACAGCTTTCCGCAGTGTAACTTGTAAGCCCGAGTTTGTTCATTCTTTTTATAAACTCAGCAAGAAAATAGTATCTTCCTGCTTTTGCTGCTCCTGGTAAATCCCAGTCCCAGAGATATACACTGAAATAATCATACACTCCTACACTTGCTCCAAGTTTCCTGAATGCCTCTGCCTGCTGCTCAAGTGTAAGCCTTGTCCCACCCCGAAACCCGGTTGTTACCTCAACATGAACATTTGGTTCAAGCCTGAATGAAGGAGGTTCACTGTGAAGATGATATGCAAGAAGGCCCACGTATTTGCCTGGAAATTCTTTTTGCAGTTTTTTTGCCACAAGGTTTGCTAAATAGAAAACCTGATCACTTACAGTTCCGAGTTTCTTACAGTTTTCGCACTCACAAAAGCCACCACCGTCATTTGGTTCAACTGATGCCATAAGCCTGTCAGGATATTTTTTGAATACATTAAGAACACCTTCAACTACACGGCTCTGAACATCAGGATTACTTATGCAAATCTGAGTTGGTTTCCTTTCTCCACCAACAAAAGAAAAAAGTTCAGGGTTTTTCTCAAATTCTTTTTTGGGGATATAACCAGCATAAGAATGTCCTGCGAAAACCCTGAAAAACCCAAGCTGTTTATTATATTTGAGCCAGTTTTCATAGTCCTCTTTCAGTTTTGGAGTCCTTGGACCAAACTCGTACCAGATATTTCTCCAGGCAAAAGATGGCTTTTCTCTCAGATTAATGGAAACTTTTATGCCCTGCTTCTTTGGAATTACATGCCATACTGGATCAGGAAAATACCAGCGACAACCGATTGACTCAAGAAGGCTGTATACACCATGCTCCAGTCCAAGCTCACTATTTGCCAGTATCCACAATTGATTTTTCTCGTTCTTGACAATAAACCCTTCTATGCCAAGTGTTGACAGATTTTCAGCCTGCGCCTTTTCAGGAAAATCTTCTGCTGTACCAAGAATAATTGCACCAACAATGTTTCTGACATCGCCTGCATGAGAATAAACCTTAAATTCTTGTCCGCTGATTTCTTTTAACCATTTTCCGAGTTCTTCTCCATACTTACCCCACTTTTCCTTTGATTGCTCTTTTATTATTATTGAACACGTCTTTCCTTTCTGACTTACTATAAATTCATCTGCAGCCATAAGCAAATTGCACAAGGCCAGGCCTGAAATAATCAATAAAAAAATCCTTAAATTTTTCATTTCGCCTCCTGATAAAGGTATTTTTTGAAAAAATTCAGGACCTTTTCCTGATATTCGGATGTACCAGCAATCCCTGTATGAGAACCATGAACAATAAAAAGTTCTTTAGGTTCAGGCGCTTTCTCAAATAATCTTTTTGCATGCTCAAAAGGTACAAATTCATCTTCCTGAGAATGAACTATCAGGACAGGACATTTAATCCTACTGATTCTTTTTTCCGGGCTGTTAGCTGAAAAATCAGCCCTTAAGACAATTTTCCCAAGTCCTCTGGACAAAAATCCTAAAACATACTTAAGTGGCCCTAAATTTTTATAGTAGTGTATAATCATTTCAGGAAAACTGGCATACGCCGAATCAGAAACAAGTGCTTTTATTTCCTTGTTTCCATCAGCAGAAATAATTCCAACTGCACCTCCAAGCGAATAACCCCATATACCAATTTTTGCATTTTGGGTTTCCGGGTTTGAACCAAGATACTTTATTGCTGCCTGAATATCAAGATGTTCTTTTAGTCCAAAATGAGTAATCTTGCCTTCGCTTTCACCGTGAGCCCTGAAATCAAAAAGAAAAAGAGAAAAATCAGGATATAAGAACTCAACAAAAGGAAGGATATCTGACTTATTTGCCGGATACCCATGAAGACATATAATCACAGCAGATGCTTTTCTTGAAGGAATAAACCAACCAGAAAGTTTTTTCCCATCGTCTGTGGTAAATTCCACCTTTTCATAGGGAAGACCCAAATCAGAAGGGGTTAGTAATATCGGCATTCTTGGGGGTCTTAACGCGCGATAGCCTATTATTATTGTGAGAACAAAGATGATTATTGCCGCATCAATAACTATTTTAAGAAACATCCTCTTCATCAAGAATTATAAGCCCAGAAGCCGTATTGCATTTTTTCTTGCTATTTTTTCAAATGCTTCCTGACTTAATTTACCTTCATCCCTCAGTCTTATCAAAAATTCAGCAAGAGGAAGTGGCTGGTCTGCTCTACAGATGTCAGTGCCAAAACAAAGACGGTCTTGAAACTCATTCAAAAACTTCACAGCATATTCAGGGTCTCTTGCAAGGGCATTGTAGCCGCTTCCGGCAGAAAGGTCTCCCCAAAGATTTTCATATCTTCTGAATAATTTCGGAACAACACCTTCTTCTTTAACAGGATACGAAGGATAGGTTGCTCTGTCAGCAGGAGTTTCAAGAATCCCTATCTCGGCCCAGAATGCCGGTCCGTGTCCGAGTATAATAAGCTTTGGAAACCTTTTCAGGGTTCTTTCAAGTTGTGGAAGTCCCACATCATCATAAAGTCCATATGCACCGCCTATTCTTGTTGAAATATCAAAAATAAGTGGGAGTCCAACCTTTTCCACATGCTTAAAAAAATTCTGACACCTTGGGTCTTCAAAAGGAAGATTTGGCATAAATTCACCAACACCTTTACAACCTTTATCTTTATAATGCTGAAGCCATATTGTAAAATTTGCCTCTGGACTGTTTCCTATACCTCTCGGGTCAAGATTGCAAAATGGGAATAACCTTCCACCAGAGTTCTTGCAGATATCAATAACATCCTCGTTTGACTGGGGAAGGTATTCTTCTGGGCCAATCAAAGGAAGATATGCACCCTTTTCAATACCGAGTTCATCGTACCTTTTGATAACCTGTTGGGGTGTGGCAAATTTTGTATGACCATCTGCCAATGGACATTCCTCTCGATATGCATGGGCATGGATATCAATAAACATTTCAGCCTCCAGAAATTTTCTCAAAGGTTCACCTTACATTCCCATAAAAATCCGCTTCTTTCAAGGTTATCTGTTTCAGCAGCATAGATTGTTCTGTTTTCAGTTATCGTAATATGGTGAACAATAACACATGCATCGTTTATTTCAGGGTCGTATACCCTTCCTATTGTAATAAATTTTTCTTTTTCCCTGTCATATGCAAACAGGTATGTATTGTAGTTTTCTCCTCCTCCTCCATAAATAAGACCATCTTTTCCAATGCAAAGTCCAGCAAGACGGGTGCCAGGGTATGGCTTGCCTAAATATTTTATCTCAACATTTTTCGGGTTAAGCCGCATTAAAGCGCCTGAGACTGTTCCTATATAAATATAACCGTCTTCACTACTGTCCAATAAAAGTTTTTTGACAATTTAGGATTTTGAAGCCGACCC
>DYKA01000096.1 GCA_020722805.1 Vermiphilus sp. | reverse complement strand
TTAAGGTGGTTCTTGCTGAAATACGCAAGAATGAGCATCTGGAATTTCCTAAAAATATTGAAATTCCGATGCCTCAAAGTTAAAACTTTCAAAGATGTAATCCTAAAATCAGACCCATAGGTACATAGTCTTTAATGCTTTTCACTTTGTGCCTCTGTGTCTTAGTGCCTTTGTGCCTACGCATAACTGGGTCCAGTAAGGATTTACGCTATGTTTGTTTTTCATTTTTCATTTTTCACTTTGCAATAAATTGTACTTTACTGAGATTTACCCGCCTTCGAAAACCACAGGCTTGCCCGTGGGGCTCCACTGATAGATATATTATGTTTCAATTCGTGAAGTTGCTCATTATTCATGGTTGTGATAAAGTTATACTGTTGCATCGGTTTAACAATAGACTAAAATGGAAATATATCCAGGCATTTTAGAATTTGAGAAACTTGCGGGATCCTATAATCTTATTCCTGTGTGGTCAGAAACCCTTGCTGACTTAGAAACACCTGTGAGTGTTTTTATGAAGCTTAATTTTGGTTCAAAGACAAATTTCCTTCTTGAAAGTGTGGAGCAGGGTGGAATACTTGGAAGGTATTCTTTTATAGGTATAAATCCAAGGGAATTATTTTCAAGCAGGGGAAAAGAGGTAGAATTCTCAGACGTTTCAGGGGAAAAAAGTTTTTCAAATAGTGATCCACTTGGAAAACTTGCGGAGATTGTTAGTCAATACAAACAGCCCAAGCTT
This sequence comes from Vermiphilus sp., assembly GCA_020722805.1. GTDB lineage: Bacteria > Ratteibacteria > UBA8468 > B48-G9 > DTJG01 > DTJG01. The sequence continues at coordinate 5,224 of DYKA01000096.1, read as the reverse complement.
CCGCAACTGCCTGTTTTTGCAGGGGGTGCTGTTGGATATGTTTCTTATGATTATGTTCGGTTTATTGAAAGGTTACCCTGTTTGCTCTCTGATGATTTGATGGTTCCAGATCTTTACTTTCAGATGTGCTTTGACCTTGTTGTTTTTGACCATCTAAAAAGGAAAATTCAGGTCATCAGCAATGCAAGGATTAAGAAAGGTTCTTCAATAAAGCAATCGTATAATAAGTCCCGCGAAAGAATTGAGTTAATCATTTCAATGATAAAAAAACCGCTCAATTACAAAAGCTCAAGCTTCCGGCAACAGAAAAATGATTTTGTTTCAAATTGCACCCAGAAGGAATTTGAAAACTCTGTGGGTCGGGCGAAAAAGTATATTAAACAAGGAGATATTATACAGGTGGTTCTTTCTCAAAGATGGGGAAAACCTATTGATATTAGTCCACTTTCCATTTATAGGGCACTAAGGTCAGTGAATCCATCCCCATATATGTTTTATCTTAGTTTTCCTGAAATATTACTTGTGGGTTCTTCACCTGAAATTCTTGTAAGGTGTAGTGGCACTGATGCTCTTTTAAGGCCAATCGCTGGAACAAGACCAAGGGGAAAAGATGACGCCGAAGATGAACTCCTTGCAGGAGAACTAAAAAAAGATACAAAAGAAATTGCAGAACACATCATGCTTGTTGACCTTGGACGAAATGATCTTGGAAGGGTCTGCAGGTCTGGTTCTGTGAAGGTTACAGATCTAATGTTTGTTGAAAAATATTCGCATGTGATGCATCTTGTGACAAATATTGTAGGGAAACTTGCCAGAGATAAAAATCAGTTTGATTTGCTTCGTGCATGTTTTCCTGCAGGGACTGTCAGCGGTGCTCCAAAAGTGAGAGCAATGGAAATTATTGAAGAACTTGAGAAAACGCGACGCGGTCCTTATGCGGGTGCTGTTGGCTATTTTGGTTTTCAGGGAGATATGGATTTCTGCATAACAATCAGAACAATGTTTATTTCTCATGGAAATATCTATCTTCAGGCAGGGGCTGGAATCGTTGCTGATTCGGTCCCTGAAAGAGAATACATAGAGACAATTAATAAGGCAAAAGCATTGAGACAGGCATATGAAATTGCTGGAAATATTGATTATATATAATATGCCACTACTGTCCAATAAAATTTAACGTAAGTAGTAATGTATTATCTTCAAAAAGCCAAAAACAAATCCTCTTTTATCTTCAACACTGGAGACAGACTTAAGTTCCACAATAAACAAGGTCAAATGGTAGCAGGTATCTATCCTATTTCCCGATTTTTACTGACTCAAGGAGTGAATAGTCAACCTGAACATTATAACGTTTTTTCAATTTCTCTTCTAATTCCAAGATTTTCTGTGTTTCAAGTTTTCTTCTTATTTCTTGCTCTACATCGGAGAAAGACCTTTGTTTCGGTTCCTCAATAGCGTCAACCCTTATAATGTGATACCCAAATCTTGTCTTTACAATGCCACTTGTTTCACCTTTTTTCAGTGAAAATGCCACGTCTTCAAATTCTTTAACAAAAATACCTTTGTTTGCCCATCCAAGGTCTCCGCCTCTTTGTTTTGTGGCGTCAATGTTATTCTGGGATGCAAGTTCTTCAAAAGATGCTCCCTTTTTAAGTTTTGTCAAAATTTCCTTTGCTTTTTCTTCGTCCTTAACAATAATATGGCGGAGTTTCCTTCTTTCCATGGTCTTATACTGCTGAGGGTCTTTGTTATACGTTTGTTTAACTTCTGTCTCTGTTACAGGGTCTTCTTTCAAAATCTGGTCTATATAGTTGCGTATCAGATACATTTTTTCAAGTTTTTCTATATTTTTTTTCTGTTCGTCTGTTATTTTCACCGCTGCATCTATTGCGGCTGCAACAAATAATTTTTCTCTTACAAACTGGTCAAGTATTCTTCTTTTCATATCTGTGTTCAGATTTTGGGTCCTCAGGCGCATTGAGTCAAGGTCTTGCTCAAAATCCCTGACTGTGAAACTTTGTTTGCCAATTTTTACAATTGCTTTTTCTGATTGACAGTAAGAACCATTTGCAAGAACCATCAAACATCCTGATATCACGAAAAAAAGAGTTTTCTTCATATACCCTCCGTGTTGAATAAATTCTATACCCGAAATCGCGTTGATGCAATATTTCAATTGACCGGATGCGCGGGAAAAAGTATAATCTTTACATATGGCCAGGTAGCCAAGTGGCAAGGCAGCGGTCTGCAAAACCGCTATTCACCGGTTCAAATCCGGTCCTGGCCTCTTTTATTATATGATGCCGGAATCAAGCATCTTCAGTACATCAAAAAGCGAATTGCAAAACCACGATGGTTCACTTTTGATAAGTTCATTCACTGTTGATGAGCCAGTAGGAACAACTATTGTATCCACGCCGGCATTTTTCCCTGTCAATACATCAATAGTCATATCACCGATGAAAACAGTGTTCTGTGGTCTGATGCCGGAATCTTCAATTAACTTCAGTATCATATCTGGTTCTGGTTTTTGGCGCTGTACCTGATCTCCAAAGACCGTCCTGAAAAAGAATTCTATTATGCCCAGATTTTTAATGATGTAAAGGCCTGACTCTGATGCTCTGTTTGAAGCCACACCAATAATTCTATTGTCCTGTTTAAGTTTTTCAAGAACCTGTCTTGCTCCGGGCAGAAGGCGTACCTTGCCATCAATGTTTTTTAGATGATATTCCCTGTATATTTTTCTTGCCTGTTCAACATGCTCTGGCTTAAAAAATCTCGGAATATAGTTTTTGTCTCCATAGCCAACTGCCCTTTTTGCTATCTCAAAATCAACCGGAGGATAGCAAAAAACAGATAGAGTATGTAATAGTGTTTCCCAGATTGCCTGATATGCATCAATCAATGTTCCATCAAGGTCAAATATAAAAAGTTCTTTTTTCATGATGGATTGAATTATATCCAATTTTGAAAAAAAATCAAAATCTAAACCAGCACGTTTGTTTTTCGTCTAAAAATTGACAGCAAATGGGATAAAATGGTATAAACTTCTGGAGAAAAAATGAAGAAGATTTTAATAATTGTTTCAGGTATTGGAATACTTGGTGCTCTGGCATACTGCAGGGAGGCTCCTGTTTTGAAGACAAATGACCCGGTTCAGTCTCAGGCAGAAAATCTCCCCCAGTGGAAATCAAATCTTGCAGGTACAGTGAAAGAAATACTTGATATACAGAAAAAAATGTCTGATATTCAAAGGAACATTATTCAACAGGATCAGGAACTGAAGCAGCTTGCCGAACAGATAAGAATCCTTCGGGAACAGATGAAAGTTAAACTTGAAGACAGGCTAAAGGATAATGAAGAATATCAGGCACTGAAGCAACGTCGCGAACAGATCAGAGCCCAGTACATTAAAACCGGCACCAAAAGAATAGAAAAATTCCACAGATCAGGGACAAACTGAATACTTATCTGGCGAGTTTTCCTGCCTTTATAAAAATGTTATCATAACTATATGTACGGCGGACTTGATATTATTGTGGTTATGTTTGTGCTCGGAGGAATACTCGGGGGAGCTGGCAGAGGTTTTCTCGGCACAGTTATTGATATATTTGGAATTGCTTTTGGTATTATTGTTGGCTCCTTCATTTATCCTGCACCAGTCCATCTTTTTGCCAAATTTGGAATCACCGGCACACCGGTTGACCTTATTTTTTATGCGCTTTCAAGTGTTGTTCTTGCCCTTGGTTTCATACTTTTGCTTGAGGCATTGAGGAAAAAGGTTGAAATAAAACCTGCAATTGACAGGATTTTCGGGGGAATTTTCGGCAGTGTTAATGGATTTATTGCTGCTGCAAGTATTCTCGTGATTATGACATCATCTGTTCATAGCGGGCAGGAAATAGATCAGACAAAGTTTGCATCAGCCGTCAGGAATGGCATTCTGAAGTTTTATGAGAGAATTGAAAGACATAATATTACTCTTCCAAAGATGATTATCCTTCCATTTGCATACAAGGACGAATTTGATAAGAGTGTGAGGGCTGCAAAGTTTGTCAAGTTGAATTTCACAAAATTTGAGGGGTATACCTGTATAAACTGCGGTGGGAAAGTAAAGTTTGTAGGATATTTCCCAAAGTATGGGGTTGCAATTGTTCCAAAATTTGTGTGTGAAAAGTGCGGAAGGACTTCCGATGGATGTCAGACATATGAGGGATATCATAAGCTATACAATGCTTGCCCTGTTGAACTTGCTCGTCAGGGTATGAGGTTTGACTGTGGAAACTGGCCGAATCATACATGGATAACACCCACTGGGCCATGTCCTCTGGACAACAACACCCTTGATATGATGCTGTGGAGAGAACCTGTCCGATATTAACCAAATGGTGCCCGTTAAAATTATAGAATCAGTCATAACAGGTGTTATAGCGGGATTTATCTGCGGTTTGACGGGTATGGGCGGTGGCACAATTTATGTTCCTGTTTTCTATTTTCTGTTTAATTTTTCTATTAAAGAAGCAATTGGCACAAGTTTGCTTGTGATTGTGTTCTCGTCCATTTCAGCATTTCTTGTCCATATGAGGGGCAAGCAGATAGATTTCAGAGTTGCCGGGTTTCTTATCGGCGCAGGTATTGTAGGTGCACAGATTGGCACCGCAATAACAGCCATTTTGCCAGACATGGCAGTAAAAATTTTCTTTGTATGCCTTACAATTTTCCTTTCTTTCAACATGTGGAAAGAAAAAAATGGTAATAATGAAAATTATGATACTGGTTTTAACCTGTTGCCACTTAAGTTTGTGCTGATAGGTCTTGCTGGAGGTATTGTTTCAGGAATGGGAGGGGTTGGTGGAGCCATTGTACTTGTGCCGCTTCTTCATATATATATCGGGATGCCAATGAATCTTTGTATAGGTACAACCTTGTCTGTGGTTATGTTCAATTCACTTTCAGGAGTTATCGGATATCTTTATCATGGTTTTGTTCACATTCAGACAGGCGCAATTACAGGAATTGTTGCTGTTTTTACGGCGCTTGTCGGGGCAAAAGTAAGTATGCGGATGGACCATAGAAAATTAAGGAAGATTTTTTCCATCATTCTTTTGATTGCTGGAACGGCTGTGCTTATTAGAAGATGAATTTCAAACAAATTCTGTGTAAAAACTTAGTGAAGCACGTTATGCGTAGGCACAAAGATTAACTACCAGGCACAAAGGCACTA
>DYKA01000095.1 GCA_020722805.1 Vermiphilus sp. | reverse complement strand
ACAGAATCAATCCACTCAACAAGCGCTCTTATACTTGCCTCAGGGGATATCGCATGCGCCCAGCACATATCAATCCACACATTTGGAAACATTTTTGCCAGCGCACCAACAACATTTTGATAAGGATATCCCATATGAAAAATATCAAACCTTATGTCAGGATATTCTATGAAAAGATTTGTCAAAAGGGTCGGATCACTATGAGCAAGTATATTGCCGCTTCCTTCAAGAAGCCCTGTATGAATTTGAACAACCATTTGATTCTTATTAGCCATGTGCATGATAAAATGAAACATATAATCCTGAAAATGTTTACCTGTTTCAAATCCAAGATTCTCAACCATTCTTTCAACAAGGTGTTTTCTGCTGAAAAAAAATCTATTAAATTCCTGCTCTGCTTCATTTTTTGTGCATCTATTGAATCTCAATGACCTTTTATATGCAAGACCTATTTTTAAACCAATACAGCCACTATTAATAAGGTAATTAAATGATTTTTCACAAGCTTCCAGCCAGTCATCAAAACAACTTATTTGGATTCCTGCTCTGCTTTCAATGTATCTGACATCATTGAAATCTATCGGGAAAATAAAATGGTCAAGATAACCAACAGACCTGAAGAACTCTCTATCGTAGTCATCATTACAGGGTATTATGCTAAAAAGAATTCTTGACTTTTCTTTCAAAATTTTTTTGTAGATTCCGGATGAACTGGTTTCTCTAAAAAGTTTGTTGAGCTGTACTATTGTATCCCTGTTTATTGAAGGTAAACCGTAAATATCTCTGCAGCAAATATCAAGTACTCTTCCATAGCCAGTATGTCTTGCAGCAAGCCAGTATGGTTCAACCATAGACCATCTTTCAAGTATATCAATCTCTGGATTAACAACCTTTCTCAATAGTTCTTTACTGAGCCCGGCGGACAACAAGTCTCTCACAAAATAGTGTGTAAGGTATTCTTTAAGGACATCACTTCTGCTTTCTTCCTGCGGCTCAAAAGGAGGCAGGTGCTCGTGCGTGTCAACTATCTCAAAACCATTAACGTATTCTAAAATTTTCTCATAGTTTTTCATCGTACAAATATTCTATCATAAGTTGCAGAGATTCTTTTGTTGACTGAAAACTGCATTCAATGTAAATTATTTCGTGACACCCCCTAACAGGAGGATATATGGCGAAGGTGAAAATAGCATTGCTTGCGTGTTGTATCATAGTTATTGTCTGCTATGCTCAGGTATTGCAGCTTGCGCCAATGAAAAAAGACCCTGCAACCATTTCAAGATTTCTGACTGTTTCCCTTGATGAGTTTGCAAATGAAAAAGGCGCCCTGAACCCTACAGAAAAGGAAGTCATGGTTGCCGGGATTCCATTCCGGCTTGTAAATAAACAGGATGCAAATGCTGTTTCACTGAAAAATGTCGGCTGGAGGGACTGGCAAAAAGACCCGAGTTCCTATTATTCTGATTATGACCTTGCATCAGCACAACCTGACGCCACGAGAATTTTAACGTATATCCCTGTTGACCAGTACAGCGCAATTTACATACTGGCAGCCTGTGACAGCAACAAAGATTTTGGTAATATTGTTACCTTCAGAATCGGAAAATTCGGAGGAAGCCACGGACAAACATCCTACACTGATTTTGCGGTACAGGTACCGAGGGCTAACTCTCCAAGGGGCGGTATGGGTATGCTAAAGACGGAAAAGGAAAATGTTTTTCTTATAAAGGTCCCAATTGACAGGGAAATATGGCAGGACTTCAAAAATCAGTTCGTAGTTGATGTTGATATTACAAAAGAGGTCCGTCTGGCGATTCGCAGACCTGACCCATGCAGGTTTCAAACAAGGCCGCTTGGGCTACTCTGCGGTGTAAGAATATATGGACTTACCTTTGAACGCGCACCTGTGAAAATGGAAGTGTCTTCCAGTGAACCCGGACATATATTCAATCAGCCGCAAATCCCGCAGTTTAATGTACTACTTACAAAGATCGCCAGTGTGAGGCAGTGCGAAATTGAAGCGAAAGCAACCGATTACTATGGAAATACTACAACTGTCTCTGTCCAGGATATTAACCTTTTCAATAGTGGCTCTGTTTCTGTTCCATTGAAGTTGAATGTTCCGAAAAGGGGCTACTACAATCTTGCAATCACATTGAAAGTGAACAGGCAACCGCTGTTTACAAGATACACAAGTTTTGCACTTTTGCCTCAGGACAAGCGCAAATATCGCGATGAATCACCATTTGGCACATGGGATTTCTCTGGTGGACATTTCACCTGCAATGACCCTGATGTTGTGGGTCCACTTTACGTAAAAGCAGGTTTGAGATACGGGATGTTTGGCTTTTCTGATGAAGCAAGGAAAAAGTACAGCGTGATAAGAGGCAATGACATGAAACTTGATGTAAAAGGAATAGAAGCACTCGCAGAAAAGATAAGGACAGATACATCACTAAAGCCGCCTGAACGGCTTATGATTTTTCATGAGAATGCCATTTCAGGAGAACATATAATGAGAGTTCCTGATGTTTTCACAGGAAGAAAATATGTTCTCAATGAAACTGAAGAGAAAAAGTTCAGAGAAATGTGGGATATCGCTGAAAAGACAGCAATCGCAATAAGAAAGTATTTCCCGAAAACAGAGATTTATTTCGGTAACGGCGCACCGCAATTGCTTGAAGAATTTTGCAGACATAAGTTTCCCGCAGAACTGCTCGGCTCAAGAGGAAATGAGGCAGGTAACTTTATGAGGATGCCTGAGATACAACCACCTGATTTTATCGCAAATAACGTCGGGTTGTGGATGGACAGGATGATTCTTGACCACTATGGCTATAAAAATACTCCCCTGAGGCAGTGCTACGAAATATGTTATCCAAATACAAATCCAGGCAATCTTTCTCCAGAAACCCAGGCAAGATATATGGTAAGACACATGATGCATTCACTTGCGTGGCGCATCCCCATAATACGGGCGGGAATAATAACTGATGTTGGAAACTCCTATTATTTCAGCAACTGGGGCGCTTCAGGATTGTGCTATGGCCTGCCCGACATCAGACCAAAACCAGCATATGTTGCGGTCGCCACACTGACCTGGGTTCTTGATGGCGCTTCTTTTGTTCGTACCGTACCAACAGGTTCGCCTGTGGTTTATGCTCCTGAATTCAGAAGAAAGGATAAAAAATATGTTGTCTGCCTGTGGACAATAAGAGGAACAAGGCAGGTTGAACTTGTTTTCAAAAAGTCTCCAACAAAGGTAATTATAACCGATATAATGGGAAATGATAGTCCTCTTCAAATAAAAAGAAAATCAGGTTCGTTAGTCATTTCGGCAGATCCTGTTTTTATTACATCAGATTCGCAGGTCGCAAATATCGTCTGCAAGACAGCATCTATGGAAAAAAGACCGCAGGGCCAGAAATTCTTAATCTCAAGCATTTCAAATCTCGCAGAATGGAATGTTGAACAGGGTAATAATCGTGAACTTGAAATTTATAATTTCAACTGCCCCAGGAGAAAGGGCAACTTTGAATTCAAAATTGTTGACTCTTTTGAAGATGAAACAGGAGTTCTGCAGGTAAAACCGAAATTGCCTGTCAGCGGTTCTGAATATTTACCAATGTATGAAGTCCTTGCCCACAAAACAGGCGTTGAAATCCCGGGACAACCAACAAAAATAGGATTGATGGTCAATGGAAACGGCGGATGGGGAAGAATAATTTTTGAGCTGGAAGATGCCTCTGGTCAGAGATGGATTTCAATAGGGGCAGAACAAAAAGGTGAGCCAACAAGATGGATGGCTGACTGGTTCAAACCAGAAGAGTTTGCACAGCTCAAATCATCAAATCTTTGCGACTGGAATACAGATGATGCCTGGCAGAGAAGCTATATTAATTTTGAAGGCTGGAGATATCTTGAATTTCCACTACCAGGTAATTACCCGGGAGAAGGGTATCACTGGCCTTACAGCAGTCAGTGGAGATTTTCTGATGATGGCGTTGTGAAATATCCATTAAAATTCAAGAAACTTATCATTACAATCCCTGAAAAGGTTCTCCAGTTAACTGAATACAAGCCAGTAAAGAGACAGGAAATTTATCTTAAAGACCTGATGGTTACATATGAGGCACCCGAAACTGCATTCAAAGCAGAATGAAAATCAAGTATAATTTCGTATTTCTGGTAGTTTTCTGCCTGTCTATTGGGCAGATAAACTGTGCAGCCGTAAAAACCGGTATAGAGGTATTGCGGGAACGAAACTTTGACCTGCTTCAAGGCAGGCGCATTGCTCTTATTACGAACCAGACAGGAGTTGACTCTTCATTCTGGTCAGATGTTGATATCCTGAGAAGTGAAACATCGCTGAAGCTTGCGGCAATATTGGCTCCCGAACACGGATTTTTCGGTGGGGTTCAGGGTGAAATTGCGGATTCTGTTGACAGCAAAACAGGACTGCCTGTTTTCAGTTTGTACGGTTCTTCAAGAACAATCGCTGATGAATGGCTGAAGGATATTGATGTCATTGTTTTTGATATACAAGACATAGGTTCGCGCTCGTACACCTATATAAGCACATTGAAACTTGCAATGGAGTCAGCAGCGAGAAACAAAAAAGAATTTGTTGTTCTTGACAGACCCAATCCCGTCAATGGAGTGATTGTTGACGGTCCTGTTCTTGAAACAAACTTCAAATCATTTATAGGGATAGCGGAAATTCCATACATACACGGAATGACAGTCGGAGAACTGGCTTTATTTTTCAATGAAGAACTTGGTATAAGATGTAAACTGACTATCATTCCAATGGATGGATGGAAAAGGTCTATGAACTGGGATGATACCGGACTGCCGTGGGTTCCAACATCCCCCCATATCCCGGAACCTGATACTCCATGGTACTATCCTGTTACAGGACCAATTGGAGAACTATCAATTGTCAGTGTGGGCGTTGGTTATACTCTGCCATTCAAGGTAGTCGGTGCTCCATGGATTGATGCGGTGAAATTTGCGGAAGAATTGAACAAAAAAAACCTTGATGGGGTTTTTTTTCATCCATTCTATTTCAAGCCATATTATGGTTTATTTAAGGAGCAGTTCTGCAATGGTATCAGGATAGTAATTAACGATAGAAACAGGTTCAAACCGTTTGAAGTATGCCTTGCAATCATGGACACCCTTATAAAAAAATATCCCGAAAAATTCAACTTTTCCCTGGCAAAGGACAGAATAAACACCTTTGATAATGTTTGCGGTACAGACATTGTGCGAAAAAGTCTGATGTCCGGGAGTGAATACAGAACGATAGTAAACTGGTATATGAAGGGAGTATCTGAATTTGTTGAAAAAAGAAAGAAATACCTTCTATACCATTGATGGTAATGCATGAAAGATCTAAAAATTTTGCAGCCGAGCATAAAAAGACAAGATTACATCAATTGCACCGGTTAACACAGGGGGTATTATGAAAACACAAAGTAAGGATAAATCATCTTCCTCAATGGACGGATTGAAATATCAAAAAGATGCTATAGTAAGCAAAGAAATTCTAAATAAGAAAAGTGGGACGATTACTCTTTTTGCTTTTGATAAAAACCAATCGTTAAGTGAGCACACTGCTGCTGTTTGATGCCTTTGTTTACATTGTTGATGGTTCTGCGGATATAACAATATCGGGAAAATCTAATATCTTGAAAAAAGGTCAGATGATTATAATGCCAGCAAATCAGCCGCACGCTGTCAGGGCAATCACAAAATTCAGGATGCTTCTTGTAATGATACGTTCAAAATAATGGATGTGGAGCCCCCACTCGCTTATCCTGTGGCTTTCTGCAAAGGCGGGTAAAGTAGATTTTATTGCAAAGTGAAAAACAAACTTAACGTAATTCCTTACTGGAGCGTAGGCACAAAGGTAAAAGCATTAAAAACTATGTGCCTAGCCGCATTTTACCCCCAGCGATTATGGCATAAGCCATTGATAGACAACAGGTAAAAGCAATTTTCTTTTTTCAAGTTC
>DYKA01000094.1 GCA_020722805.1 Vermiphilus sp. | reverse complement strand
AGAATGACACGTTATACTCATTATGCGCAGTTAATTAGGACGCTACATATAGCAAGAATGATTTTAGCAAGGAGTTTTTCAGGTTTTTGTGTTGGATGAGGAGTATTTTCTGGCATTGACCAGAAAGGAATTGTGATATCTGTCCATATATTTGACGGATAGGTTAGCCTAAATCTACCATTTGCTTCCTCTTCCCAATCTTTAGGTACACCATTTTCTCGGTAAGGAGCAATTACTTTTCTCTTTAATTTTACTGCTTCAGCATTAAAGGTGAACTTATTAGAAACTGTGCAAAACCATATGTCCTCAGAATTGTTTTTCCAGTTCCTTTTTGCTCCCCGTCCCTTTTCTCTTTCAAAAGTAATCCTGTTTCTGACGATAAAATATTTTTCGCAAAGAAGGTGTATCGCAGAAGAAGAACGCCAATCGCCACAGATATATATTGAAGCGGTTGGGCTCAGAAGTTTTCCCATCTTTTGAAGCCAAGAATCCATCCATTCCATATACTGTTTTACTGGCATCTGCTTAAAAGAATGAGTATTGAAGGTCTTTGCCAGGTTGTAAGGCGGGTCAATAAAAAGGAGATCTACAAATTTAGACGGTAGAAAGTCCATTACTTCAAAAATATCCTGATTGATAACCCTGTTCAGTATTTGTTCAACAGAGACAGGACCATTTATCTTTAATAATTTGGCACGATAATTCTCTTTGTCTTTATCTGACAATGTTATAGTTCGGTTCCGTGGTGCTCTTGTCATCCCTTTCTTTTTATTCAAAGTAGTGTCGCCTGACATCTGCGGATAAAAAAATCTCGCAAGACAAATTTGGACGAAGCATAGCGAAATTGGCAAACCCTTCTTAGTTGACTGTTCCTGCTTGGCAATTCAATAATATTATTCTCCGCTTATTCCTAAATGCCAAATTGTTTTGTGTCAACCCACTCCATTTTTAGAAGGGACCAAAAATCAAGTGCCAGTTTATTAAGGACATAGTCGTACGGTAACCATCCATATCCACTATCACCCCAGTTTGTCCCCCAGGAATTGCGGATTAGTAGGGCTCCAGTGGTCTCCTTATTGCACTGGAGGTTCTTGACCTTTATACTATCGTCGTAACCCACTGCAACAATAGCATGCCCCCACTGAGCTTGTTCACCAGGACAAGGATAAGGAATCCCACCTTTGATGTCTGACTGGCTGAATGATGGAAACCCAAAGAACCCGAACATTGAGGGAATACCCGCAGCAAGAAACGACTTCACCCGGGTAAGTACTGTGACAGGGGATATATTATTATGTGAAGGATCGTGGCAGAAGTACCTGATTGCCTCATAATTGTCCGCCACAGCATAGACAAAAGATGGAGGTTCCTTGTCAAAATCAGGTATATTATAGGGCCAGTACTTTTCCGGAGGGATACCGCAGAGGACTAAAGCTCCCATAACATTTCGCAGCCATGCACCGGTGTCACCGGTCGCACACATTAAATTACGAGTGGTCTTATATAGAAAAAGTCGGGAACCATCAATATGTTTGCCAAATGCCCGCATCTCAAAGTATTCAACAATTCCTATACCAGCATGTGCAGTGCACGAACCTAAATTACCCTGATTTTCAATTGGGGAACACCATGGTCTTAAATCAACATTAGGTGGAAGTTTCTGGGCTTTTGTTCGGGAGATACCTAATTTCTTCACCATCTCAACAATTTCAGGGTGGTCCACTGTATAGTCACGTAAATCTGGTAGTGGAAGTAGCCATCCTGTACCAACTATTTCTCCTGTTTCAGGAATCCGCACTTTTTTGTAGAGAGTATACATTTTACTTTTCCTCCTTTCTAAAAATAATCAGATATTAAAAAATATCTAAGATTATATAACATTACCACCTTGAGATGTCAAATAAAATCTCGCTTAACGATTTGCGTGTTTGCGAAGTGCCGAAGACATTTGGATGAGCGAAACTAATCGCAAACACGCTGTTATACGTCGCTGATAAACAATAACTCTTGAACAGGGACATAAGCCCTTCTTTCTTCAACAGCAAGTCTTATCTTTAAGCGTATCATTTTGTGAAGTGGCATTCCAAGATCAAGAATAAAGTACAGATCTTGACCTGTAACAGCAATTAGATTTGTAGGACGCCCTTTGGAAAATGCCACTAATCCTTCCTGACTGAAACCAAAAGTTAAATTCAGAAGATCGTTCAAAAGTAGTGGCAAAGTATTTTTCAAAGTCTTCATTTTGGCTGTAGCAACCTTGTCTTTTTCTGGTTTTATTGACGGTAAACCCCGCAGGAATTCCGAGTCCCATAACTCAGGCATTTTAAAGCCTAATTTTTTAATGAGTTCGTTTAGGTTTTCAATCTCCTCTTTTGTAATAGGATTTGATTTGCTCCTATATTTCAGTCCACAGGTTACAATTTGGACCATTAAAGGACAAAACTTATTTCCTGCTTGTGAAAGAGTCCCTTCAAGAAGTGCTGAAATCGCAGGCCGTCTGCTTCCGCCAGTCCAAAATCCTTCTAACCCTAAATCAATAGCAATTCCAGCAAATGAAATAGATTGATCGGCAAATGGATGTGGCTTCCCCGGTAGGAAAGGATAAAGAAAATCTGCCAATTCCGATATAGTTTGTGTCTCAGTTAAAGTAAGAGCCATTTTTACTATAACCTTTAATCGTTAACAGTGCAATGGAGTATAATTCTAAACTGAGGGTAATCTTTCCATAGATGAGGACTTACTTAATTTTTAAGCATTGAAAATCGCATTTTCTGGTTACAATTGACAAAGTAAGCAACTTTATAAATAATATACCGAACACGAAATCTTTAATTAAGGGTATAAAAATATAAATTAAAAGCTTTACAAACATAATATACGAGGGGGTTATAGATGAAAACTACAGAAAAAGTTCTTAATGAATTCAAATCACCTGGCAGTGCTTACAGAGGTGCTCCTTTCTGGGCGTGGAACGGTAAATTGGAACCAGATGAGCTGAGACGTCAGATAAGAATTATGCATGAAATGGGGCTTGGTGGATTTTTTATGCACTCTCGGGTGGGGCTTGATACACCATATCTATCAAAAAAATGGTTTGAGTGTATAAATGCCTGTGCAGATGAAGCAGAAAAACTCAATATGCTTGCATATCTTTATGATGAAGATAGATGGCCTTCAGGTGCTGCGGGTGGACTTGTCACAAAAAATCCTGAATACAGAATGAGACATCTCTGTATGAAAATACTGGAAACCCCGAGAAATCTCCGGTGGAATAAGAATATTGTTGCTGTTTTTGTTGCCGAGTTTGAAAAAAGTTTCATAAGAAACTATAAAAGAATTAAGAAGGGAGAAAAAATAAGGGTGATACCTGATTCAGCAAAAATTCTGGTTTTTTCTGTTGAAACACAGAAACCGAGTGACTGGTATAACGGATATACCTATCTTGATACTATGAACCGCAAGGCAGTGAAGGAATTTATCAGGATAACCCACCAGCAGTACAAAAAATACAGTGGGAAATATTTCGGAAAAATAATACCTGGAATCTTCACTGATGAACCAAACTATGGCAGCCAGTTCTTCCACTATGTCTGGCCACCTCAACCAGAAGGATATATTCTTGTAAGCTGGACAGACCAACTGCCTGCTGTTTTCAATAGTAGATACGGCTATGACATCCTGAACCATCTTCCGGAAATCTATTTTGACCTGGAAGGACAGGAGGTTTCAAAGCCGAGGTATCATTACCACGATTGTATCACTCATCTTTTTGTTGATGCATTTGCAAAACAGATTGGCGACTGGTGCGAAAAAAATAAAATCTTATTCACCGGTCATGTTCTTTCTGAAGAAACACTGGCCTCTCAAACAAATGTTGTGGGAAGTTGTATGAGATTTTATGAGTACATGCAGGCACCTGGAATGGACCTGTTAACTGAACACAGAAGAGAATTCAATACTGCGAAACAGGTCAGCTCCGTTGCAAGACAATTCGGAAGAAAATGGAGATTAACAGAAACGTATGGATGCACTGGCTGGGATTTTCCTTTTTCAGGCCATAAGGCACTCGGCGACTGGCAGACAGCTCTTGGAATAAACCTGAGATGTCAGCATCTTTCCTGGTATACAATGCTTGCGGAAGCGAAAAGAGATTATCCTGCAAGCATCTTCTATCAGTCGCCATGGTGGCAACTTTACAGAAAGGTTGAGGACTATTTTGCAAGAATTTACACAATAATGACAGAGGGAGTTGAAGTGAGAGACCTACTCGTGATTCATCCTGTTGAAAGCATGTGGGCGATATACAGAATGCCCGAATGGGATTCAGAAAAAAATAAATGGAAGAGACCCGAAAAGATTGAAAAATATGATGAAATGTTTGAAAAACTGTGCGATAAACTTCTTTCATTGCATATTGATTTTGACTATGGAGACGAGGAAATTCTTTCACGATGGGCAAATGTAAGAAAACAGGATGGCAGACCTGTCTTGAAGGTCAATAAAGCAGAATACAGGGCAGTGCTTGTTCCTCCGTTATACACAATAAGAAATTCAACAGTAAAATTGTTGAAACAATTCAAAGACGCTGGCGGCAAAGTGGTATTTGTGGAAAAAACTCCGGATTACATTGATGCAGAAATCGGGACAGGTCTGTCAGATGCCTTTGAGGTTTCTTCTGACCTTGAAAAAGCAATAAAAGAAATTGAGCCGGTTTCAAGAAGAATATCAATAACTGATGAAAATGGAAATGAAATCAAACAAATTCTGTATCTTCTGCGGGAAGATAAGAACGCATACTATCTTTTCCTGTGTAATACATCAATGGAATGGAAAGATCTTGGTGAAAGGCATACACCCTCATCTGAAAGAGATATTTCGTTTGAAAACGTAGTCATCACAGGAAAACCTGACTGGAACAATGTGCCGTTTGAACTTGACCCCGACACAGGCAAATTTTATTCAGTTGAAACAATAAGAAAAGATACTGGATATGCAATAAAAACATCTTTCCCCGGCCTTGGAAGCAGGACCTTCACCATTCCTAAAACAACGCTCAGCATCACGGTACAGGAAAGGGAAAAACCTCGTGAGGTTGAAAGTACAAAAATTGAAAAGGATTTCTGGGATATAATCCTTTCAGAACCGAATGTATTTGTTCTTGACAGACCTGCCTGGAAAATAAAAGGCAATCAATGGCAAGAAGCAGACGAAATACTCAGGGTTGATAGAAAAATAAGAAAATCTCTCGGTATTCCGGTAAGAGGCGGAGCAATGGCTCAGCCCTGGACAAGGAAAAAAGGGAGAAAATCAAAAAATACTCCGATTACATTAAGATATGTTTTTGACGTAGAGAAAATCCCTTCCGGAGAGACTCTCCTTGCAATTGAAAGACCGGACCTTTACAGAATTTTTATAAATGGATATGAAATCCCATCCGATATGGAGTGTGGCTGGTGGGTTGATAAATCGCTTCGTACATTGAGGTTTGAACCGTATATTCTTACCACCGGAGAAAATGAAATTGTTATTGAAACAATTTATGGTGAAGACCATCCAGGCTTTGAAATCATTTATATACTCGGCAACTTCGGAGTAAGAATCAAAAACAATCAACCTAAAATGATCGAGAAAATAGAAAAACTGAGTATTGGTGATTGGACACAGCAAGGACTTCCATTTTATTCTGGAAACATTACGTATCTGTGCCAGATTCAAGCAAGACCTGAAGAAAACCAGAAAATTTCTGTCAGAATTCCTGCTTTCAGAGGAACAGGTGTAAGAATATTCGTTGATGGAAAACCAGCGGGAATCATTGCGTGGAAGCCATATGAGATTGATATTACTGAATTTGCAAGAGGAAAAGAAACCTGTACTATTGGCATTGAGATACTTGGCCACAGAAGGAACTCACACGGACCTTTTCATTTTTATCAGAAGTGGCCAGCATGGACAGGTCCTTATCAATTTGTTGCAGAAGGCGAAGAATTTTTTGAAAGATACCAGATTGTTCCATGCGGGCTGATGGGAGCACCTGAAATCATCAGATATCAGAAATAGAAATTTTGATCCATTGCAGAGGGTTAAAAGCGGAGTAAATATTTGGTTAGCCCTGTTTATATTTACAGGCACAAGAACATCAAGGGTTTCACCCTTGATAACCCTATAAGGTAAAAAACCAACTACTTACATTAAGGTGGTTCTTGCTGAAATACGCAAG
>DYKA01000182.1 GCA_020722805.1 Vermiphilus sp. | reverse complement strand
CACGGGGGCACACCCCCTGTACCCCCGCAAATCGCTTGGCGCGCCTGGCGCGATTTGAACGCGCGACCTCTGGATTCGAAGTCCATCGCTCTATCCATCTGAGCTACAGGCGCTTAATAGATTATAACAGATTTCTATAGATTGAAGTACTGCACTTCCTGTTTTTTCTTCAGATATGGAGAACAAAAATGGGTCAAATCCTTTCTGTATCTGGTGCGCATTTGCAGGGTCAGGTACACAACCAGTATCAAATTCTTTAGCATCAAAAATTTCCTTAAAAAGGTTCGTTCAAGGCGAGATCAACGTTTTGTCCTGAACATTAGTCAGGTAGAAAAAAATTGGTTCATCTTTGATTCCCAGCGATGATTTCGGTAAATATTTCAACATTTTCCTTTATTTGATCCTTGTTTTTTTGAAAAACGCCAATCATTATAAAGTCATTTGGTTTTATATTCTCAACGGCAAACCTGAATGCAGAATAAATCTCATCTCTGCTATGACACAATCTACCGGCGCCGAAAATTTTGTAGGCAATGCACGGTTTCCTGACCTGCTTTATAACCCGGCACATTTTCGGTGGTTCAGAGATATCAAAAATTTCTCCCTCTGAACCTTTTATCGCTGTAAGTTCTTTCTTACCTCTGCCAGTAAGATTATAAAAACAGGTAAGATACAGGTCTACATCCCAGTTTTCGTCTTCTGCCATTTCAATAAATTCTGGTTGATGTGAAGCCATCCCTGTAATGTATCCAGTGTCTCTGATCATTTTCAGATGGTCTTTTACTATTTGCTTTTTCCCTTCCATCAGAAGATTATCCAGTTGTCCGCCATGGTGATATATGCAGACCGGTTTAGGTTTGTTTGTTGTGATTATTGAAAGGCCTGCTTCAAAGTTTATAAACTCAGGTGCTGTTTGCGCGAGCCACAGAAAATTTCTCATTCTGCCCTCATTGTAGTATTCCCTGATTAACCTCACAATATGTCGGTCTCCCCGCGCACAAAAG
>DYKA01000093.1 GCA_020722805.1 Vermiphilus sp. | reverse complement strand
GCTGTGAAATGAGTTTATTCTAAATAGGGAAATTTTTATTGGACACTACTGAGATATTGTAATTATCCATAGTTGTCGTCATTCCAGATTGCAAGGGACTTGGTTCATAGATGAAGATTTACAAAGTCGCATGTTCCCTTTCAGCCAATCACCAGTTTTATTGATGCAAGCATTGTCAAAAACTTAATGATTGTCTCAAATACTCTTTGCGGAATTATCCTTATAAGATAAATTCCTGCAATTGCTCCGATAACTATGGCAGGTGCAACCTTAAGATTCAACAAAAGAGAATTACTGTTTATCAGTCCGAGATTAGTACTGAATGGAACCTTGAACCAGTTCAAAAGGAAAAAATACCATGCACCTGTTCCGATAAATTCCTTTTTTGGAAGACGCATCGCAAGAAGATAAATCATCATAATTGAACCAGCAGCATTTGCTATCATTGTTGTAAAACCCGCACACAGCCCAACAACAGCAGCAAACCACCATCTTCCCGGTATATCCCACTGATTCAAAACATCTGCCTCGTTAAGTCCAAGCATCAAGAGAACAATAAATCCTATGATCGGCCTGAGCTGCTGGTCGTCCATTCTGCCGAGAGCAAAATATCCCGCGATGATACCAGAGGCAGCCCATGGTATAAGTTTAACAAGATGCCTCCAGCAGGCATGCCTTCTGTAATAAGCCACTGCAAAGAAATCCCCGAGTATCAGCATTGGAAGTATCACACCCGTTGATGCTCTTGCGGGAATTACAAGCGCCGCCATTGCAACTGCCAGCATTCCAATGCCAGGAATGCCTGTTTTTGATATTCCTATAAAAAATCCTGCCAGAGAAAGAATACCCCAGCCGGAAAAAGAAACATTATAATCAGTCATTTTTTCGCACCTCGTCCTGTATTATACGATTGTTTTCTTGGAAAAGGAATTTTATTTTAATCTTTTTTTTGTTAAAATAACACAGTATTTCTGTTTCGGAACCAGCAGGCAAAGAAAAAAGGAGAAAAACGTAAAACAAACCAGCAGAACTTTTTGAAAACCACTTTTGAAAAAATCGGAGGGAAAATGAGTAAAGAAAAACTGAAACATATTGAACAGGCAATAGATGATATTATCTCAAGCATAGAAAAAAAACTCCAGCTCAGGGAATGGAAATTCCAGATTGATAGAAATGATGAAAATCCACAATACAACGAATCAGCCTGGAAAACTGTCAGCGACCCAACCTGGGCCACTTCCGAAGGCACTGCTTTCTTAAGGTACACACTTGAAATACCGGATGCAATTGAAGGGATAAAAATCGCTGGTTCTGACATATGCATTACTTTCATTTTCCCTTCAGGAATTACAATTTTTGTTGATGAAAAACAGATTTACAGCCAGAAATTCTGGGCTGATATGAGGCCGCATCCGCTGACAATCGTAAAAAATGCTATACCCGGCTCAACACATTCCATTTTATTCAAGATTCCAAAAGGTGATGGCCATGGAGGTATCTATGCTGTCTTAAACATTGAAAGCGTTGAGGACGCTCTGTTTGAGATTTTAAGCATAAAATATCAATTAGCATTTGCCACTGTAATTGCAGAGAAAAACCGCAATAAGAATCTTCAAAAAATTATTGATGCAGCAGTATCACAATTAAGCATATCAGATATTGAACATAGAAACTGGGGAAAAATCTTATTCCAGATAAAACAGGCAGAAAAAACCCTTGAACCATTCAGGAAGTACGCAAGAAAGATAAATGTTCATCTTATTGGACATGCTCACATTGATATGAACTGGTTATGGACATACCAAGAAACAAAGCATGTTTGCGTGCGGGACTTTACCTCAATGATATCTCTCATGGAAGAATTTCCTGATATAACATTTTCCCAGAGTCAAACCCATGTTTATCAGATTGTTGAGGAAGAAAACCCTTCACTTTTTTCAAAAGTTCAACAGAAAATCAGAGAAAGAAGGTGGGAAGTTACTGCAAATGCATGGGTTGAAAATGACCTCAATATGTCTCATGGAGAAAGCATTACAAGACATATTCTTTATTCAAGAAAATACGTCATGGAAAAACTCGGCAGATTATCTCCAATTATGTGGTCACCTGATACATTCGGACATCCTGCCACAATACCCTCAATCCTTTCTGATGCTGGTATTAAGTATTATTTCCATATGAGATGTGGAAAGGATTATCCATTGTATGTATGGAAAGGTCCTGATGGAAGTGATGTCATTGCATTCAAAACAGTATACAACAATTACATTAAACCCGATAGAATCATACCCCCGGTTTTAAGATTTATGAAACTGATACCGGGTGTAAATGAGATAATGTTTCCCTATGGTGTTGGAGACCATGGTGGAGGACCAACGCGCACTGATTACAAATTAAAAAAGAAAATGGAAGAAAAACCAGTTTTCCCGAATCTTATTTTTTCCACAGTAGAAAAATACTTCAAATCTATTGAAAAATTCAGATCAAAATTACCTCGTGTAAAAGGAGAACTCAATATAATTTTTGAAGGTTGCTACACAACACACTCAGACATTAAAGATATCAACAGAAAATGTGAAGATGCCCTTTTTGCCCTTGAAAGCGCGATGGCTGTTTTCTCTGTTAAAAAAGGAAAACCTGACATCTGCGAAATAAACAAACTTGAAGAACTATGGCAGAAGACACTGTTCAATCAGTTCCACGATATACTTTGCGGATCAGCAATAAAAGCAGCATACCAGTATTCACTTGAACTTGGAAACCAGGTTGTTTCAGACGCAAACAATCTTATCAAGAAATATGTAAGAATGCTTCCTGAAACAGGTAAAGATTCTACTGTGATATTCAATCCTGTTGGCTGGGAGATAAGTTCTCTTATAAAAATGCAATCAGAAAACAAATATTATCTTGCTGAAAAAATTCCTGGATTTGGTTTCATAACAAAAGACGCTGGAAATCTTATTGAAAAATCCAGAAAGACCATTCAACAAACATCAGAAACAACATGGGAAACAGAATTCTATACAATAACATTTGACAGGACAACCGGTACTATAAAAACCCTCTATGACAAGAAAAACAAAAAACTTGTTCTTTCAATTGCTGCACAGGCAATTCCTGAAGACCCGAGTTCCTGGTGGGCAGAAACATCAAGCAATCTTATTTCTGTTCAGTATGAACAGCCGCACAGGATGAGTGCCTGGATTATAGGAAACATAATGAGCACAGAAAATCTCTATGGAACTGAATCAACAGAAATAACCGAAGAACCTTTCAGGACCATCATCAATGTCAGAAGAAAATACAAAAATTCCCTCATCACACAGAAAACAATACTTTATCCTGATTTTCCATATATTGACTTTGAAACAACAATTGACTGGAACCAGGTCGGAAATCCAACTGATGGAGTTCCAATGGTAAGAACGAATTTTTCTTTCACAATGGAAAACCCTGTTGCTTATTACGAAATCCCATTTGGTTCCATCAGTAGGAGCACGTATGCAAAAGAATATCCTGCATTAAGATGGGCAGGAATAAAAGAAAAAAACTACTGGGCAGGTATCATAACAAAAAACAGGCATGGTTTCAATGCTACAGGAAACAAATTATCCCTGACACTTCTAAGAAATGCATATGAACCAGACTCCCAATCAGATACAGGACATCATGAAATTGCATACAGATTGTTTTTTGGAAGGTTGAATGAGCTTGAGATTACAAAACTTGCATCAGAATTCACAATGCCGCCTGTGGTTGCTGAGGCAGAGGCAAGAAATGGTGAAAAATTCTCACCATTTGAAGTCAGAGGCAATGTTCTTCCTATTTGTTTGAAGCCATCCATTGATGGCCAAGGTATAATACTGCGAATTGTTGAGATGCTCGGCGAAAAACAAAAATTCACTATTAAGTTTGATAAAAAGCCGCAGGGAATTTCTCGCGTAAACATTACAGAGGAAGAAATCTCAAAAATCCAGATTTCAAAAACAGTCAACCTGACCATCCCTGCATATGGAATAATCTCTCTAAAAATAAAGTACTGAACCATATCATTACAGCATTTTGAGCAGAACGGTGGTGGAAAATCTTAGTGCATCATATTGACAAATGACAAGAGAATTAGTAAATTATTATCAATAAAATCGGAGGGTTTATGATCAGAAAAAGCATCAATCTCTGGGTCTCACCTGAGGGAAAAAATATCTATGATGTTCTTTCAATTATAAAAGACGCTGGCTTTGATGCGGTAGAACCGAATCTTGATGAAACAGGGTATCTCTCGCTTGAAAGCACCCGCAAAGATATTGAAAATTTCAGGGATCGCGTTGAAAAGGCAGGGCTGAAAATTGCAAGTGTCAGCTCAGGGCTTTTGTGGAAATATACCTTAAGCTCGCCTGACCCTGAAATAAGGAAAAAGGCAGAGGGTGTACTCAAGAAACAGATTGAATGCGCCAGAGTTCTCGGAACAGATGGTATTCTTGTAATCCCCGGTGTTGTTCAAGCAGATTGGGCAGGACAAAAAGAGATTGTTTCGTACGACACTGCGTGGGAACGCACATCCCGGTCCCTTAAAAATATAATCCCATATGCACAGAAGAACGATGTCTGTCTCTGTCTTGAACCTGTCTGGAATAAGTTTCTCATCAGTCCAGCAGAGATGAAAAGCTTTGTTGAGTCATTCAATTCTGAATACGTTGGTGTTTATTTTGACACAGGAAATGTAATGCTTTACGGGTATCCTGAAATGTGGATAAGGATTCTCGGGAAACACATTAAGAAAATTCACTTCAAAGATTTCAAAACCCAGATTGGAAACCTCAATGGATTCTGCATGCTTCTTGAAGGAGATGTTAACTGGCCAGAGGTAATGAAGGCGCTGGAAGAAATCGGCTTTGAGGGATATGCAACAGCAGAATTCTGGGCTTACAAACATCACCCTGAAACAGTTATTTATCATGTTTCAACAAGTATGGATAGAATACTCGGACGACGATGAACACAAGACAGGATATTCTTGCTTTATTGAGAGGCCAGCAGATAGGCAAGATTCCTGTATCTCTCTATAAGATAGACCCGTACGACGAAAAAAGTTTCTGGGCCGGACATACAAGTTTCAGCCGCCTCCTTGATAAAATGCGAAGTTCCTGTCACAACTTTTATTTCTACAGGCCTGCTACTGGTTTTTTCTTTTCTGATCCTGCTGCAATTGAAGTGAAAGAAGAAAGAAAGCAGGATACAAGGATTTCTGAAGTCGTAACGCTAACTGTTGAAACAGAAAAAGGCGTTCTTACCCGTTCTGCGAGAACAACAAAATTAAGTGCAGAGCAGTGGGTTTTAAAACCATGGATTACAAGCTCTCAAGATATTGAAAAATTTCTCTCTTTACCGTATATGCCATATAAACCTGATTTGAAAAACTTTCTTGAGAAAGAATCTTCTTATGGAAACAGGGCAATGCCAGTAATATCTCTTCCGGACCCTGCTGGTGTTGCAGGGTTTCTTTTTGCACCCGGAGACCTACCGAAGTTTTTGCTTGACCATGAAAAACTTGTCTCGCAGCTATTTGAAATCTTTACTGAACGGCTTGAAAACGTTTACAGGGAAATATCAACTCTTTTCCATAATGTGATTATAAGAATGCGCGGGGCAGAATATCTCACCCCGCCCAATCTTCCGATAGAATATTTTCATAACTACAGGGATGTTTTCGTCAGTTATGTAATAAAACCAGACACAAAACTTATAAATATTCTGAGGTCTGGCAATCTCAATTATGTATGCTATCACTGGCATGATATCAGGGAAGATCTATTGCCATATGTTCTCAGGATGGGCATTGATATTCTTGAACCAGTAATCAACACTGTTGAAGTTCCGATGACCTTAGCGAAGGTTAGAAAGATCACCGGTCCTGATATTACCCTGATGGGTGGCCCGGCTCTTGAAGAGATTGAATTCAGGTCTGCTTACGAGATTTCACAGATATGCAGGGATTCAATTGTTCAAAATGGCAGGAGCACAAAGTTTATCCTTATTCCTTCAGGCGTTCCTTCTTCAATACCACTGAGTCCGCAGACAGAAGAAAATCTTTTCACAATGATTGATACTGTCACTGGTTTTGCTATGTAGATAAATCCGCAAAAGATTTAGTTTTCAGCGAGAAACTTTTTTTCCCCCGACTCTTCATTCTCACAATTTTCCTGTTTTCCAGATACACCCTTACAGGGAAATCTGTTTTACTGTCTGTGATT
>DYKA01000092.1 GCA_020722805.1 Vermiphilus sp. | reverse complement strand
GAGTTTCATGTTATTATTTTGCTTATTGGTGGATAAAGCGGAAACTCAGGCTAATGACCACGATATTTCATTGGTTCTGCCAATCTCGCCAATAATAATTCTTGGTTCCCAGTAATCCCTCATAATATTTTCTGATCCCTTTTTTGTCTTGTATCCAAGAGAAACAAGCCGTCCACTGCTATCTATAACTGGATTCATTGCAGGGAAAATAAACAGCCCTGAACTATCAACAAACGCATGACAGAAACTGAGCAATATCCCCTGCTTCATTCCAAAATCCATAACAAGACCATTTACACCGGCCATTTTCTCTGGATTTCCCCTGGTGATGTACAATCTGTAAGGATAATCAAGAGATGTAGAGATTCTGCCCGGCTCAAACTTATAGTCAGTTATTACAATCAACTCGTCTGTCTCTGAATGATAAATCGCTGCAGCTCCTGTATAACTTATTTCACCATTATTCCCAACAGGTTCTCTTTGAAAAACCAATTTCCTTTCTCCCCATGTTTTCCCATTGTCATAACTTATAATATCAAAACTCCTATCCCACACATCATTTCCTATTGACTCCAACATCCTCATAAGCAAAACCGGTTCTCTTTCCTTTACATATAGAACGAAATTTATCATTGGTGTTTTCCCATCAGCGTGTCTTGCAAAAGTTCTTTTCTTAACCTTTATCATTGCATTATCTCTGTATTTTTGCATCACTGTCAGAATTTCCAGTTCATCATTTTTATTATATAACTCTTTTGCTTCTTGTTAAACAAAAATAATATGCGAGGAATCAGGGAGAACCTGTTTCGTCCTTTTCAGCGAATTGAAAACAAAAAACCACCACTGAAAATCAGTCAATAAATACTTCTTTCAGTTTTTCTGTTCAGCACCATAAAAAGTATGAAATACATCCTGCAATCGGTCAAATCATGAGAAAATCTCGTTGCCTTTTCTACGTCCTGAATAAGCCTGTCACCTGTTTGACTTTTTTTGTAAAAATGGTATCATTAATTCCATTATGGGAAGAAAAAAACAGGGTAATGGAAGGGATTCTAATCCCAAGCGGCGCGGGGTGAAAAACTTTGAAGGCCAGATTGTCAGGCCGGGCAACATCATTATAAGGCAGAAGGGGACGCATTTTGTTCCTGGCCCAGGAACATACATGGGTTCTGATTACACAATTCATGCAGCAAGAGAAGGTATGGTTGTATTTGACACAACAAGGGGCAAGAAACTTGTAAGTGTCATAAGCTCTGCAACCTCATGATATCAACCACACTTGAGTCAATCCATACCAGAAGTATTGCAAGCATATTGAAAGAAAAACAACTAAATCGTTTTTTTTCTTGCTTTGAAATTGAGTACTGCCGCAGGTACAGGGATATGAACGTCCGGCTTGCAGGATGTCTTGCTGCAAAACTCGCCTTCATAAAGGTGGCTTCTCAGGTCTCTGGTATTTTTGATGTGAGAAAAATTGAGATAAGACACACGAGCACCGGAAAACCCTATGTTCTGCTCGGACAAAAAAAACTCCAGTGCTGCTGTCTTTCAATATCTCACACTGGTTCGCTTGCTGTTGCATTCTGCGGAATAAAAAATGGAAAGATTCCTTCTCCCAGAAAGAAAAAAAGATTCTCATAAGGGAACATACGGCCATCTTTTTGTCATAGGCGGGTCTCCTGGTTTGACCGGTGCTGTATGTCTTACCTGTATGGCTGCTTTGAGAACTGGTTGTGGAATGGTAACAGCAGGGGTTCCTGAGTCCACAAATGATATCTTTGAGATAAAACTTACCGAGGTAATGAGCAAGCCCCTCCCTGAAACCGGAAGAAAAACAATAAGCCCGCTCGCAGTTGAAAAATGCCTTGATTTTATTGAAAAAAATGCTGACGGGGTTGTCATCGGGCCGGGAATATCAACAGACACAGGTCCGCAGCTTTTTTTCAACCAGATTATTCCTCACATAAGAAAACCTCTTGTGATAGATGCTGACGGATTGAAACTTCTTTCAAAAAACCTTGATATTATTTCAGATAAAACAGAACGAATAATTATCACGCCACATCCAGGAGAAATGTCTGTACTGACAGGGCTTTCAATCTCTGAAATACAATCAAAAAGAGAAAAAACTGCGGCAGAATTTGCCGAAAAATACGGGGTGATTGTTGTACTGAAAGGATACAGAACAATTGTTTCTGATGGTGACAGTATTTACACCAACCTTACAGGGAATCCTGGAATGGCAACAGCAGGCAGTGGCGATGTTCTTTCCGGTATTATTGGCTCGCTTATGGTTCAGAGTTTCTCACTATGGGAATCAGCGACAATGGGTACATATCTTCATGGGCTTGCAGGAGATATTGCAGCAAGAAAATATGGTGAATATTCGTTGATTGCAGGAGATATTATTGAATTTTTACCTGAGGCAACAAAATTCATCCAGAAAAACAATTCTTATAAATAAGAACCATGCAAGAACAAAAAAAAGTTGACTGGAAAGCAAAGTGGATATGGATAGACGAACAACAGAGAGAAACCTTCCATTTTTGTTATTTCAGAAAAAAGTTTACAGTCAAGAAGAAAACAACAGTGAAACTTTATTGCGCTGCTGATTCAAAATATAGATCATGGGTCAATGGAAATTATATTGGCTTTGGTCCTGCACGCGGACATCCAGAACATCCCTATTACGACACATACACTGTAGAACTAATTGAAGGAATAAATGTAATTGCTTTTCTTGTTGAGCACTATACACGTCCCACAAATATCTTTGCAGCTATTGAAGGAGGTCTTATCTGTCAGGTTGAAGGTCCAGATGGATTGTTCATTGCAACAGACAATCTCTGGAAGGCAAAAACAGCTGAAGCATACAGCAGCATTCCGAATTTAATTTTTCCTGAATGTTTTGATGCAAATCTTGAACCAGAAAACTGGGAAAAGATTGAATTTGATGATAACAGATGGCAGAATGCAATTGAAAAAACAATTACAAAACTTGCACCAGTTGAAAACCTTATTCCAAGACCTATCCCGTTTCTTACAGAAAAACCACTTGTACCACAAAAAATTCTGAACATCTACAGTATATCAAAAGAATCAGAGGATTTTCTTGATAAAGATAAAATCTGTGAAACTCTCTGGAATGCAAAACAGTCAGGAATAGGAAAAGACGCCATTAAACCAGAGATAAAAATTCCCAGCAAATGGCTTGATGGGGTATGCCTGAATCTTTTACCTGACAAGGGTATTTGTATTGTTGTTGATTTTGGATTTGAAACCCTTTCTTCCATTGAAATATGCGCCGAGGGTTCTTCAGGCATAATTGTTGATTTTGGACATAGTGAGTGTTTATTGAATAACAATGTTCCAACACTGTGGCAGTCACCTTCACTCAAACAGGCAGAAAGAATAATTCTAAAAAATGGTACAACATGCCACAGAACAAATCAGCCAAGAGGTTTCAGGTATCTATTGGTGAGAATTTTCAATCCATTGCAGCAACCTTGTAGAGTTATTTTGAAATCAATAAGGGCTTATGAGGAGATTTATCCTGCCCAGCAAAAGGGAAGTTTCCAGTGTTCCAATAAACTTCTTGATAGAATTTATCTATTATCAGCAAGAACAGTAAACCTCTGTATGGAAGATGCTTTTACCGATTGCCCGTGGAGAGAACGCTCACAGTGGGTGGGTGATGCCCAGCCAGAGCTATTGCTCAACTATTATTGTTTTGGTGCGTATGATATCTCAAAAAAGGCAGTGCTTGAGCTTACATCAGGAAATACTGAAGAAGGATGGATTCCCGGTGTTTTTCCGCTAAGCAAACCGTTTAATCTTCCAACATGGGGAATGAGAATCCCTGTGATTGTATGGGAATACTATCTTTTTACAGGCGATTATGAAACACTTCAAAAGACATATCCTGGTGTAAAAAAGCAGATGGAATGGTTATTAAACCATACTGATGATAACGGACTTTTTGATTATAAAGAAGGTTGGAATTTCGTTGACTGGACAATAACTGATGACAGACATGGAGATGGAGCTGTTCAGGGATGGTTTGTTGAAGCATTGATTTATAGTGAAAAGATTGCAAGACAGATAAAAGACATTCAATCAGCAAGAAAATATCACAACCATGCAAAACTCCTGAAGGAAACAATCTCAAGACTTCACTGGTGCGAAGAAAAAAAATCTTTCAGAAAATATAGGCCCGGTAGTCCACAGAAACCTCCTTTTGCATCAGATGACCTTATTGGTCAACACGAAAATTTCCTTTTTGTCCGTCTTGGAATCGGCACAAAAAAACAGAGAAAACTTGCTCTTGAAACAATGGCAGGAGTCACTGGTTTATACCTTCCAAACCTGGGTGATTATCAGAGCGCGCATCTTCAGGAAAATATGGGTAACTATATTGGGGAGGATATTATCAAGGTTGGAAGCCCATTCTGGTCTTTTTATGTATTGCTTTCTCTCTGTGAAGCAGAAAAAATTTCCTCTGCAATTGATTACATCAGGCTGTCCTGGGGGATAATGCTTGAATTTGGCGCAACAAGCTGCTGGGAGATGTGGGACAGGCACACATCCCTGTGCCATGGATGGAGTGCAGCACCTGCCATGATTTTGCCTGCTTATATTGGTGGTGTAAAACCAACCAGACCGGGTTTCAAACAGTTTGAGATAAAACCGTATGTTTTTTGTTTAGAATGGGCGGAGACAAAAGTTCCCACACCAGATGGAATCATCAGGGTTTTCTGGGAAATAAAAAAGAAAAAACAATTATTTGTAGAAATTGATGTACCTGATGGATTAACAGGAACATTTGTTATTCCAGATGAATTTTGTTCAGGAAAAAAGAAAAAGATTTTTTTGAGAAAAGGAAAGAATAAACTGATTTTCAAAAGGAGGAAAAAGAAATGACAAACAGGGAAAGAGTGAAAAACATTCTTCATTACAAGGATTATGACAGGATGCCTCTTGTGCATTTTGGCTTCTGGACAGAAACACTGCAATTATGGGCATCACAGGGACATATTAGGAAAGAAATAGCCGAAAACTGGGGAGATGGAAATTCCTTTGATGATGAGATTTCATCAATTCTTGGTTTTGATTTTAATTGGTACTGTGTTTTTCATCCGAAACTTGGACTCTGGCCATCTTTTGAGAGTAAGATTATTGAAGAACTTCCTGATGGCACAAAAAAAATCTTGAATGCAGAAGGAGTTATAACATTGCACAGACCAGGCGCTGGCTCTATACCTGCTGATGTTGATCATCTTCTTAAAGATAGAAAATCATGGGATGCCCTTTATCTTCCAAAACTTCAGTGGCATCCCGATAGAGTTTTCAAAGCGGATGTCAGAATAAACAGTGGGGAAAAAATACCATTTGACAGAGGCGGGATGGAATTTCTTAAAAGCGATGAGAGGCAGTTTCACTATGGGCTTTATTGTGGAAGTTTATATGGATGGATTAGAAACTGGTTAACAATGGAAGGTGCATGCTATCTTCTTGTTGATGATGAGGTACTATTTGATGAGATTGTTGAGACAAACGCTGAAATCTGTTATCAGGCAGTAAAAACAGTTCTTGAGACAGGAGCAAAGTTTGACTTTGGGCATTTCTGGGAAGATATTTGCTTCAAAAATGGCCCTCTTATTGCGCCTGATGTTTTCAGAAAAAAGATCGGCCCTTATTACAGGAAAATCTGCGACTTGCTTAACAAATACGACATTGACATTGTGAGCGTTGATTGCGATGGATGGATTGATGCTCTTATCCCAACATGGCTTGAAAATGGTGTTAACACAATGTTTCCTATTGAGGTTGGAACATGGGGTGCCAGTATTGAGCAGTGGAGAAAAAAATATGGCAGGGATATTCGTGGAGTTGGTGGGGTAAATAAAATTGTTTTCTCAAAAGACAAAAAGGCAGTTGATGAGGAAATCAAAAGAGTCTGCAAACTCATTGAACCTGGCGGTTATATCCCGTGTCCTGACCACAGAATACCACCAGATGCAAAATGGGAAAATGTTGTTTATTACTGCGAGCAAATGCGAAAAATTCTGGGATAGCCGTGATAAAATGAAATAGAAAAGGTAATACCTCAGTGAAGGTCGTTATGCGTAGGCACAAAGTTAATACTTATCAACAAAGAGGGCTATACTCAGGCACAGAGGCACAAAGGTTAGAGACCAGGCACAAAGGCACTAAGGCACAAAGTAAAAAGCATTAAAGACTATGTGCCTATGGGAT
>DYKA01000010.1 GCA_020722805.1 Vermiphilus sp. | reverse complement strand
ATCTCCTGACTAAAGACCTGTGGGTATATCAACAAATTCTGATTCAACGTCAAACTTTTTTGAAATGAGTTTGCTTATTGCTTTT
Source organism: Vermiphilus sp. (assembly GCA_020722805.1). Taxonomy (GTDB): domain Bacteria; phylum Ratteibacteria; class UBA8468; order B48-G9; family DTJG01; genus DTJG01. The sequence continues at coordinate 34,244 of DYKA01000010.1, read as the reverse complement.
ACCCCCGGCGTCTCGGTGGCATGATGCCCTCCAAAAATAACATTTATACCTGAATCTTTTGAAGCATGAAATACCTCAAGAATGTCTCCTGTGATATAAAGGTCAACACCTGCTTTTACTGCCTCATTGAAGCCAGCATATCCTCCGCCCCCGCTTATCACTGCAACTGTCTTAACAAGTTTCTTCCCATGTGGAAGAACTCTGCATTCAATACCGAGCCCCTTGTTAATTCTTTTGACAATGGTATCAAGTTTTTCTGCCTTTTTGTAAAAACCGCAATAACTGATTGCCTGACTGTCATAAATAAAAAAATCTCTAAAGATTTTCGCTCCGGTCATCTTCAAAAGCAATGCATTGTTTCCAATTTCCGGATGCTTGTCAAGTGGAAGGTGTGCAGCATATAAAGAAATTCCATTCCTGTAAAGTATCTCCATTCTTTTTTTATTGAAGCCAGTAAAACATGGATTTGCATCCTTCCAGTAATTGCCGTGATGAACCACAATAAGGTCTGCCTTTCTTCTTGTTGCTTCCTCAAAGACCATTGCACCTGTATCAACAGCGCACATAACTCTCCTGACAATCTGCCTTCCTTCCCATTGAAGGCCATTCCATGAACTATCTTTAATTCCTGAAATATCAAGGTATATATCAAGATACCTCACAATCTTTTCAAGTTTAACCACTTTAATCCCCTGTTGAATTTTTTGTATATTTTTGCTGCAGTAACCTTACAACATCAGCATTCCTGAGCATTTTTCTTATCTGGTTTTCTTTTACCTTTTTCATCTCATAGCCCTGAGATATTATATCCCAAACATCAGCAATTGTCGTACTTTCTCCATATAGAAAATCACTCCCTTTTGAAGGAGAAATAAGAACAGTATTATGGTTTTTTATTGCATTGACAATCCCTTTTTCACTCAGTTTGGTAGAGAAAATAATCGTTCTTTCTGGATTGCTGAATGTTCCGTCATGGGAATCAGTGCTCCCTATCAAGGCAGGAAGTTCTGCCTTCTTTTTCCATTCATAGTAGTTAGAAGGTATATGTTCCCATGCATCAACATCAAGACCAGAAAGTCCGCTGTCAATCCTTGTTAATTCCCATTCTGAATTTGTCCAGCCGGGATGATTCCACTGAATAACTGCATTCTGAGAGTGTACATCCTTAATAATCACATCTGCTGTTGTATTCCAGCTAATGACCTTTTTCAGTGGATATCCGTTCATATGAAAATCACCTGTTGTTATTTCCTGTCCAACAATAAATGTATAACTGAATGAATTCTTTGAAAGAAGGTTTGATACAATCAAAGCACCATCAATGGTATTGTGGTCTGTCAATGCGAAAAAATCCATGAAGCAATACATTGACTCAAGCGTTATCCCGACAGGTGAAAGATAACCGTCAGAAAAATTTGAATGTGCGTGCAGGTCTCCACAAAAAACAAAACCTTCGCTCCTGACGTTTTCTGAACTTTTCATTGAAAACGCAAACTCCTTCACAAGTATCTTGCGAATTCCGTCAACATCTGATTCTAATACGGGATTTCCCCTTATAACAAGTCCTGCTGCTTTTTCTGCAACCCATCTTGATGGATGAGAAACAGAAACAAGCATGTCCTTGAATGGAATTCTGATTATTGCCTGTTTCACAATTCTCACCCTGTACGCTCTGAATCCAGGAAATAATTCTGGCAGATTGTTTTTTCCGCAGGCAAACAGGAAAACAGGTGTTTTCATGGCATCATCAATACCCAAAAACTGCAACTTCTTTTTCAGAGAACCTGCATATTTCCTTACAAGGTTTTTTGTGTTTTCACTGGCATCTTCTGAAACAACGATTGCATCAACCTCGGTATTATCAACCTTTTCATTGTCAATAACATACAGGATTCTCTTTTCAGGAACGACAACAAGCATCTGTTTTTCAGGATCAAAACTCTTGATATTGAAATAAAACATTGAATAAGACCATGATGATGCTCTTGCAGGAAGCCCCGCGATTACAACAGGTCCTGCAGGGTTTTTATCTTCAAGAAGGTCAACAAAACCTGGTATTTTCTCCCTTGCGGCAATCTGAACCTGAGTTGGATCTCTGAACTTTTTTACATTCACGCTAACAAGAGGAATACTTGCCCAGTAGAACGTTACAACTGCAGTATCATTAGAAGGATATTCAACGACAACCTGTGCTTCTGGTTCTGCGCTGAGAGCGAGCAAATCAATAAGCGTGTCGGTTTTCTTGAGAATTTTCTTATTCAATACATCAAACCGGGCTGCTGTTTCTCTTACTGAAAATTGCAGCCGTTTTGTATCATTTAGTTCAATTGTCCTTTTTATCTTTTCATAACACGATGCAGTACCCAAAAAAGCAGCGGCTCTGAATGGTTCTTTCTGTGAAAGATTTCTGATATCTGCCTTTTGAATTTCTGAAAGAATTTCGGCCATAAGATTTCCTGCAAAAAAAACAGGTTTCCTTACAATGGTTGTATCACCCTGTTTGTCTTTCAGGATAGCCGAAACAAGAAATCTGTCTTCATTTATCTTTTTCAAATCAAGATTTGTTTGTGCCCGTATTGCATTTTTCCAGCAGTCAGAATATCGTGTGATTTTTGCTGTTTTTCCAGAAAGGATTTTTCCATCTTTTGATTCAATATTTACCTTTACACTTTCAATATCGTCGTAAGTCATTGAGCCGGTTTCAATTGCAACGGGTACTGTTTTCTTTTCCAGAATGACTGACTGAATTTCAATGGAAACATGAGGTCCTGATTCTGGACCTGCCTGTCTTGATAGGACACAGCGGACAAATTTCTCAGGATTTCTGTAAAGCTCCTTTCTTCCGAGATAACTCATGCTGAAGGGCTGGACTGAATCTCTGTCAATCCTGTCATAGTCATCAAGCATAAATTGCACTGCAATATCAGACCCTTCAAAGGGTTGCCTTATTTCCGGGAAGGCACTCCATGGAATAAAAAGTTCAATACTGTATGTTTGTGTTGCTGTTTTTCCTGCGCACCTGATTCCTTTGATTTGTGCCACTGACAAAACAGTTGCAGACGGCTGTTTCCCATTAACGGGCGGCTTGATGAGTATGTGATAGCAGCCTTTTGTATATGGCATTTGCATAAAAAGATTGCGTCTGCCGTCAATAAATAGCTCAATGCAATCCTGCTGGTAGGCAAGATTATCAGGCATATTGTTTATCACCTCATTATCAGCAACAATAGCTGCAAAGAATATTCCGCTTTCATTCCATGCCCAGTAGAACTCTGCGCCAGCATCTTCTGGACCTTTCCAGATGTGATTTTTTGACTGTGCGATATGATACGTTGACCTGACAGGGAAACAGACTGTTTGCTTCCACTCTTCTGGAGTTATGTTTCCGTCAACAGTAATACTGGAGTATGAAATGACAGTGGGCTCTGTCTCAAGAGACGGTAATGTCCAGTCAACGTTTATTGCTGAAAAAACAATATTCTCAAAAAGCAACAAAAAAATAGGTATTTTCTTCATTTACTCGCCTTCGCAGAAAGCCACCCGTTATGCCCGTGGGCTCCACTGAAATTCCATAACCCGGGTGACAGCACAAGGTGCAGGCATTCTTCATTTGCTGTTTTTGAAGTCAAATGCAGGCACTTTTCATATCAGAAGCAATCCTGTACCAGAGATGATTTTCCAGAATATCGTCAGATGCTCTGATAACTGTTTCAATATGCTGCGGCTTTTTAACCCCGACAATTGCAGAAGTTATTGCAGGATGGGTGAGAACCCATCTCACAGCAAGCTCTGCAACACTGAGACCCATTTTTTCTGCCAGCGGTCTCATAACGATATTCACGGCATCAGAAATCTTCTTGAAATTTTCTCCTGTGAAACGAGGATGATTTGCCCTTGAATCCTGAAATTTTTCGTTGCCAGTGTATTTTCCTGTAAGAATGCCCCTTGCAAGTGTTGAATATGTGATAACTCCTATTTTCTTCTCAAGACAAAAAGGAAGTTCCTCTTTTTCAACGTCCCTGTCAAGGATATTATAGAGGGGCTGAAGGCATTCAATATCAACATACCGCAGATACATGCTTATCTGGTGAACGTTCATGTTGCTGACTCCAACCCAGCGAATTTTTCCCTGTTTTTTCAATGTATTCAAGGCAGCAGCAACCTCATCGGGTCTTGTCAGTGGGTCCCACGCGTGAATCTGATAAAGGTCAATGTAGTCTGTTTTCAGCCTTTTCAGGGATAACTCGCATTCTCTTATGATGTAATCATACCTTGTGTCGGGATATCTGTTTTCAGGGTCTGTAAAATTCCAGTAGAACTTTGTTGCAATAATCAGATTTTTTCTGCATTTATTTTTTTCAATAAAATCACCAAGCGCTGTTTCTGCAAATCCGTCGCCGTAAGCATCGGCTGTATCAATAAAGTTTATGCCGAGTTCCATTGCCCTTTTTAAGGCCATGTTCCATTCATCAAGTGGAACATTTCCCCAGAATCTCGGGGAAAGCTGCCAGCAGCCAAAACATATTCTTGATACAATAAGGTCCGTTTTCCCAAGTTGAACATATTTCATGTCATCCTCCGGTTAGAATGTAGCGGGTATTTCCATTATGCCTTTGCCTGTTTCTTTAATAATAAATGATACTATAAAAGAGACAACAGCAGCAAGAAGGCAGAAAACAATAACTGCCTGATATGCTTCAACAGGATAAACGATTGCCCGTGGAGTAATCAAAACTTTTTCAGAAAATCTGTCCATTATGAAACCAGAGATATTTCCTGTTGCAGCGACCCCAAGATAACATATACCATTTATAAACCCAACAGCTGTGCCGAGTCCACTTGAAGGACTTAATTCCTTCATTACCGTGATTATAAGAGGGCCACTGCCCCCAGCAAAAGCAAGAAGGGTAAAGGATATGAAAAAAACAAGAGCCGACTTCCACAATGCAAGATTTGCAAGCATCAAAATGCAGGATGCAAGACAGCCAGAGGATAAAATTACTATGATTGGCTTTCTTTTTCTTACTGTGTGGGTAATGATGCCTGAAAGGAGAACAAAAAACATTGTCAGAATCATCATTACAAATGTAAAAGATGCTGCGAGTTTTGATGTAATATCGCAAACATCCTGAATGAGTTTTTTGCCAATTATCCCCTGAAAAAGAAAGTAAATTGAAAAATTTATTGCTGCTATCAGAATCAATGGATACGCTTTTTTATTGAAGATGGTCAGTTTCACATCAGACAGTAAAATATTGTTTCTGACATGATGGAATGCTTTTGTCTTTACAAAATCCGCCAGGATCACAAGCATTATTACAAGAAGTACGATGGAGATTGCTGCAATTGTGTGCCGCCAGCCAAAGATATTCACAAGCCGTTCAAATGGAAGTGTTGCAAAAAGTCCTCCGGAATAGCCGAGAAAAATTCCAAACCCGAGCATCAAAGAAAAAAAACGGGGCCCAAAAAGTTCATCGGTTTTTTTAACGACCGAAAGATATGCGACACTTGCACCAAAACCAACAAGAACCCTTGAAAAATAAAGAGAAAAGATTGTGGTTGAAAAGGCAAACATAACTGAGCCAAGTCCCAGCAAGAATCCGCCAGCAGCAAAGATTCTGTTTGTTCCAAAGTAATCAAGGCCAGGACCTATAAAAAATTGCAGGACACCGTAAACATAAAATACGAGCGTTCCAAGGCCCGCAACCTGATTCGCTGTCAGATTAAAATCTACCTGAATTTCATTGAAAACTGTTCCTGGTATTGCGACCCTGTGGAAATAGGAAAAAAAATAGACTCCATTCAAAAGGAGAAAGAATAGAATCTTCTTAAATAAAGCAGAATCAGACATTTCCTGTATGTTCCTTTTCAGGTCGCAGCACAAGAAAACCAAGAGGCGGAATGGTTATTTCTATTGACTGCTTGAAGGAGTGCGATTCTATTTTCCGGGACCTAATAAATCCGTTGTTTCCCATATTTGAGCCGCCATAAAAAAATGAATCACTGTTAATAATTTCCCTGTAGTTGCACATCAGCGGGACACCTATCCTGTAGTTGTATCTCGGGACAGGCGTAAAATTAAATATGAAAACCAGAAACCTGTCCATTTTCCTGTTCCACCTCAAAAAACTCATTACAGTGTTGTCAACATCAGAAAAATCAATCCACTGGAAACATCTATGTGACGAGTCGTTTTCATACATCTCTGGGTTGCTGACATAGAGATTGTTCAAATCCCTGACAAGCCGAAATATTCCTCTGTGGCTTTCATAATTCAATAAATACCAGTCGATCTCGCCTCTATAATCCCATTCATTCCTCTGGCCAAATTCTCCTGACATAAAAACAAGTTTCTTGCCTGGATGTCCATACTGCCAGCCAAAAAGCAGCCGGAGGTTAGCAAACTTCTGCCATTCGTCCCCAGGCATCTTTTCAAGAAGGGAACGCTTTCCATAAACGATCTCATCGTGGGAAAGTGGAAGAATATAATTCTCAGAAAAAGCATAAAGCAAGCTGAATGTAAGCATATTAACATGATATTTCCTGAATATCGGGTCTTTTGAGAAAAAACTGAGCGTGTCGTGCATCCAGCCAAGATTCCACTTGAAACCAAAACCAAGTCCTCCATGATGCACCTGTGTTGTAACGCCTGGCCATGCAGTTGATTCTTCCGCGATTGTAAAAGATTGTCTATGTCTGGAATAAACGACTGTATTGAGCTTTTTTATGAACTCAATTGCTTCAAGATTTTCCCTTCCGCCAGAGATGTTCGGAACCCATTCTCCCTGTTTTCTTGAATAGTCAAGATAAAGCATTGAAGCAACTGCATCAACCCTTAATCCATCAACGTGATAATTTTCAAGCCAGTTCAAAGCACTTCCTATTAAAAAATTTGAAACCTCATACCTTCCATAGTTGAAGATAGCACTTTTCCAGTCAGGATGCTCCCCTTTTCTCGGGTCCTGGTGCTCATAAAGATGGGTACCATCAAAAAGATAAAGACCGTGCTGGTCTTTCGGGAAATGGGCAGGAGTCCAGTCAAGAATAATCCTTATTCCATTTTTGTGACACACATCAACAAAAAACTTGAAAGCATCAGGATTTCCATACCTGGAACTCGGAGCATAAAAACCTGTTGTCTGATATCCCCATGATGCATCAAGGGGATGTTCGGCAATAGGAAGCAGTTCAATACAGTTAAATCCAAGTTCTTTCACATAGTCAATGAGTGGGAAAACAAGTTCTCGCCAGTTCAAGAATGAACCATCCTTTTGCTTTTTCCATGAACCCGGATGGATTTCGTAAATGCTCAAAGGTAAATTGTGATATCCGGTTTCCTGTTTTGAAATAAACTCATAATCATTCCATTGGTAATTGCTTTTCCATGTAATTGATGCTGTTTTCGGCCTTTGTTCAAAATAACAGCCATACGGATCTGATTTCAGAAGAATCTGATTTTGTTTCGTAAGTATCTCGTACTTGTACAAACTTCCATGTCCGACCCCAGGGATAAAAATTTCCCAGATTCCTGAATTTCCAAGAACCCTCATCTGATGTATTCTTCCATCCCAGTTATTAAAGTCGCCGATGACACTCACCCTTTTTGCATCTGGCGCCCAGACACTGAAGTTATAACCCTCAGTATTATCAATAACTCTGTGAACTGCTCCCATTTTCTTGAAAATTTCAAAATGGTTTCCCTCATTAAAAAGATAAAGGTCAGTCTCACCGAAGATTGATTTATCAAAAGCATACGGGTCAATGAATGTTTTTATGGCATTATTTTTATACTCTGCCTCTATTATGTAAGGAAACCTGCTTTTGAAAATTTCTTCAAAAATTCCTGATTCAACATGCTTCAAGGAAAACTTCCTTCCATTTTCATTGTTTATCACCGACACAGATAATGCCCCGGGAACAAAAACACGAAGGACATAATCCTGACCGGTCTTTTGCCAGGATAGAAGTTCATAAGGATTGTGGTACTCCGCGCGAACAAGTTTTTCCAGTTTTTCATCCATGGTTCAATCTCTGTTGATACAATGCTGAAGGGTTTTCACTGCCTGGATAAATACCTGTAGACCTCTTTTTCCTGATTGGAACGGCCCTGCACTTCCGCCGTTTATTTCGTAGAATACATGTGGAATACTGTATCTTTTGGCCAGTTGATGCTCAAAACTGTTGAGCCAGTGTGTGTCTGGTTCAATTGATGTTGATGGTGCGTCTGTCAATAATCTCACCGCATCGCAAAGAAGTTGATAAACATCTTTTTTCCTGGGGTCTAAAAAGATTTCGTATGGAACCCGGTACCATCCGTCATAGGGATATTCGCTGTTTGTTCTCCAGCCGAGATAACAGTGAAAATTTATCCAGAGTGCAGTTTCAGTATCCACTGCCCATTTCCACAATAATTTTCCTTCCACTGACTGCGGATACTCCGCATCGGGATTTTCCCCAAATGCCTGATAAAGGTCAACCCCTTCATCAGTAAAACAATTTCTGCCGGCCACATTTCCATCAGGGTTCACAACAGGAATGATTTCAAAAAGAAAGTTTTTTCTCATATTTTCTGCCTCAGGCAGTTTTGATGTTATGAAGTCAGCAATGGTTCTGACTGCCCATATTCCCGGAAATTCTATCGGGTGTTGACCGGCAAGACACAAAATTCTTGGTTTTCCCTGTGTTCCGGTTCTGATACCGATAATATCTCTTTTCCCTGCTGATTTCCCGAGTGAAAAAATCTCAGCGTTCCTTTGTTCAGCAAGATTCCGGATGAAATTGCTCGTATCAGAATATGTTGCAGGCCAGTTGTTCGTTATGCGAATCTTTGACTGTGGTTTCAGTTTCAGGTGTATGATTATATGGTCATCGCAAACAGCACTCATTGACTGCTCAAGAGGATAGAATCTTTTCATATCCTGCGTGGAAATCCATATTGTTGTCGGAAAGTGAGATATAAATCCCTCAGGATCATTGACAATCGGGTCATGCCACACCTCAATGTCAATATCTGCAGAATTCCCTTTGTTTTCAACATCAAAGCAAAAATAATAGCAGTACACCTTTTTGTCGCCAGAAACCTCACACCTGTATCTATTTTTGCCTATTTTTCTGAAATTCTTGCCATTGCCGCATTCAAACGAACTTGAAAATTTTATCATAATGAGCTCCTTTCATACCTGCCAGTCCTCATCAAAGTTTTTTCTACCAAAAACAAAAAAGCCTGCTGGCGGAATTACTATCTCAGAACCATTAAACAGAAGCCGTATCAAAAAGCCAACCCCATCTGTTTTTCCTGTTTTTTCCCAGGGAATTTTGATTTCAATGCATTCATCAATTGCAATATCTTCAGAAGCCGCCTGAGTACCGCTGAAAGAAAACGTTTTCTTGCCTTTGAATTCAATGATTATTGAAGAGAAAATTTTTTCTCTGATGTCAATTCTTACATAAAAATTTTCCTTATCATACCCGTAGGCAATTTTTCCGACAGGCAGTTGAAACGGCTGAAATGCTGTCCAGAGATGTTTGATTTCTATCTCACAGGCACCAGACCACTCAAAAAAATTCGTTATCTTTCCATCAATCACGGGAGAGATAAATGCCACGGGTTCTCTGGGTATTTCTGATACTGGCATCTCTTCCATGATGTTTTCAGGGACTGCAAGTCCTGCCTTCTTATAGATATCTGAAAGGATAAGCTGGAAAAGTGAATAGAATTTTGCCCGGGTTTTCTTGTCTGCAGGTACACTCATCCACCAGAAGAAATCGCTGCACTCAGCCATAAGAATCAGTTTCATAAGGCTTTCATAAAGGGGGCTGTTGCCAGCATACTGTTGCACTGTTTTTCTGGCATCAGCAAGAATTTGCCACAATCTGTTGGCATCCGGTTTTCCTATCCAGTTGTCAAAATGCAGGCCCATCCATGAACCTGCGGGGATGCTGGAAAGCGCTTTTCTGTTGAAATTCAGATTCTTTGCCTCACTGAAGGTAATCATCTTGATATTTGAATTTGAAAGAGCCCTCAGGTAAAATTCGTTCAAAAAAATTTTGCCTTCATTTCTATACCACTCCCATGGATTTTCCCCATCAAGGATAATTGTGAGAATCTTTTCCTGATTCCCCGAGAACTCCTCTATTCTTTTTACAATGTCAGCCGCAGCATTTGCCTCATCCCACGACTGGTAGATAAAACCAATCCTGTCAGAAAATTCATGGTTTCTGAAAAAAATCACAAAAAGGTCCTTCCATGTATAAATTACTGATGAGATTTCTTCCATACTTTCAGAAAGAATCTGCTGGTCAGCACCAACCCATCCGATATTGAATTCACCGAGTATATCAAGCACCTGATTGCTTATTGAACCCTCTGCAGGCCAGATGCCATCAATATTCCTTCCAAAAATAGAACTTGCAAGGTTCAAGCCCATATTTATATGTTGCCTTACATCATCTGGATACCTGAAATCAATATCAGGAATCTTCAGGGATGTTTTTGTTGTTGAGGCAACTGCTGCATCACAGACAAGTGGCATTATCGGATGATAGCCAGGTGTTGTGCTTATTTCAATGCTTCCTGACTCAAAAAGTTCTCTGAAAAGTGCGAGAACCCCGGAAAAAATCTTTTTTTCACAGGCAACAACCATGTCCCTGTCTTTCTTACTGAACCCGATGCCTTTTTCGTATAACTCTGAAAAAAACCTCTCTTCTGAAAGCAGGAACGGGTGGACACAGGAAAGGTGCATCCACATTTTCAGATCAAAAATTTCGCTTTTTGAGATCTCTCCTGATTGAAATCTCTTTATTAGAAACCGCAGGATGTCATTTCTTTCTTTTATCCTTGGCGGTAGTTCGTCAAGAAATACCCTTATCCTGTCATTGTCATCTGTTTCTGACACAAGCATTTCCTGAAATCCATCAACAATTTCTCCATTGGATATCTTCTGTATCTGCAAAATTAAACTAGGGGTTAGATTGCAGGTCAGTCTTGCCCCTGTTTTTTTCAGCAGCAGAGCCATCGGGTAATAATTATAGAGAACCCTGAATGTGATGATTGAACTCTCAAGAATACCCGCCTCAGGCTGCAGATAATACGGTTGATGAAAATGCCAGCAAAGATTTAAATAGGTCATAGGTTTCCCATTGCCTTTTCATAAAGTGAAACATATTCAAGGATTGACCTGTTCCAGGAAAAATCAAGCGAGGACGCCCGCTTGAAAGCATCTTCCATCAGATTCTGGTCTGAATACAGGTCAATTGCGTCTCTCATCGCTGTTTCTAATTCAGAAGGAAGCGCATTTTCAAAAACAAATCCGCACCCTGAATTTTTTATCCTGTTAATTGGCTCAACTGTATCAGCCAGTCCCCCAGTTTTTCTGACAACAGGTATTGTTCCGTACTTCAGAGCAATCATCTGGCCAAGCCCGCATGGTTCAAATCTTGAAGGCATAAGGAAAAAATCGCTACCTGCATAGATTTGATGCGCAAGTTTTTCATCAAAACCAATGCTTGCCTTAATTCTGTCGGGGTATTTCTTCGTAAGAGCAATAATGCTATCCTCATATCTTGATTCTCCGGTGCCGAGAAAAACAATCTGAAATCTCCTGTCCAGTATTTTTTCTATTGTGTCAATAATAAGGTCTATACCTTTCTGTTCAACAAGACGACCGACAAACCCGAAAACGGGCACATTGTCATCAGGCAAGGAAAACTGTGATTGAAGGTATTTTTTGTTGTTGATTTTTCCTTTCCTTGAGCGGTATCTTTTGAATATCATTTTATCAAACAGTGGATTCCATACCATGTAGTCAATACCATTGAGAATACCCATTATGTCTTTTTCTCTTGTTCTCAGAAGACCGTCAAGTTTGCATCCAAACTCTGGAGTTAGAATCTCTTTTGCGTAAGTCGGGCTTACAGTGTTAATCCTGTTAGAGTGAATGATGCCTGCCTTCATAAGGTTGATGTTTCCATAGAATTCAAGCTGCTCTATGGAAAAAAACTCCTGTCCAAGACCGAGTTTATCAAAAAGGTCGTGAGAAAATATCCCCTGATATGCAAGGTTATGGATTGTGAAGACCACAGAAGAGTTCAATTCTCTGTAGAAGAGTTTCAGATAAAGAGGGACAAGCGCTGTCTGCCAGTCGTTGCAGTGGAAAACATCAATATCAATGCTGAATGTTTTGCATGCTTCCAGAACTGCCTTTGAAAAGAAAGAAAACCTTTCAAGATTGTCGGGATAATCTATGCCTCCTTCTCCATACAACTGGCTGCGGTTGAAATACGTTTCATTCCCAACGAGATAAACGTTGCTGAATTCATTTTTCAGTTTCAAAAGTGCGGCTTTCTCGGACCTTGAACTTGAAAAAAACACATTGAATTCTCCGAGATTTTCATAACTATGTCTTTCAACAATCTGTCTGAAACCTGGAAGGAAAAGTTTTACATCTGCGTATCGCGGAAGTTTCACAAACAAAGAGCCAACAACATCTGCCAATCCTCCAACTTTAACCAGTGGAAAACATTCACAGGAAACAAGTGCAATATTTTTCATTTCTTTGGGTCTCCTTTCAGTATGGTAAACAACTACACAACAAGTTCACGAAGAAACTGGGCTGCTTCTTCAGGAGGAGTTGGATTAATGTAAAAGCCTGTCCCCCATTCAAAGCCGCCCGGTCTTGTAAGACGCGGCATAATCTCAATATGCCAGTGATAGTCCTTATCTATTGTCTGCCAGTATCCGGGATGAAGAAATCTGTTGGGTGCAGTGTGGAAAATAAAGTTATATGATGGATTGCACAGTCCCTTCATCAGTTTCTTCAATACAGAACCGAGCATCAGTGCGAGATTCTGCCTTTCTCCATCTAAGATTGAATCAAAATCAGGGCTATGCCTCAGAGGCAAAAGCCACAGTTCAAATGGAAATCTTGATGCGTATGGAACCAGTGTAATAAAATCACGGTTCACAGTAACAACCCTTTCTCCGCGGGAAATTTCATCTTCAATGATATCGCAGAAGATACATCTTTCCTTATATTCATAATACCACTGAGTGCCTTTTAACTCTTCCTTTACCCTTTTTGGAGTCACGGGCGTTGAAATGAGCTGGGTGTGCGAGTGATAAAGAGAAGCACCTGCCTCTCTTCCATAATTCTTGAATATCATACTATACTTGAGTCGCGGATCTTTTTTCAGATCAAGACTCCGAATTTGATAGGTGTGTATAACCTTTTCAAGAAGGTCCTGGTCAAAGTCATGCATCTGCCTGGTATGCTCGGGTGTTTCTATAATAACCTCGTGCGCCCCTATCCCATTCATCCTGTCAAAAAGGCCAATGCCTTTCTTGTTCAATTCTCCTTCAATTCTCAATGCCGGGTACTTATTGGGAACAACCCTTACAAGCCATCCAGGTCCGTTTGGAGATGAACCCTGCTGCCTTACAGCATATATTTCTGGCGGGGTTTTTGATTCGTTTCCAGGACAGAAAGGGCAAAATCCGCCAGTTTCCTCTTTAACAGGTGGGGACATTTCAGCATAGTCAGATGGCCTCAGTTTTCTGTCTGTTGAAATGATAACCCATCTCCCTATAATCGGGTCTTTTCTCAGTTCAGGCATTCAATCTCCTTTTCTAATTTTTTTACCATTGATAGTCCTTCGGTATGACCACAATACCTTTCTCACTTACAAAAAATCTTTTTCTGTCTTCCTCATGGTCATAGCCAATTACTGTTCCCTGCGGAACAATAACATTCTTGTCAATAATCGTTCTTTTTATTTTGCAGTATCTGCCGACATTAACATTGTTCAGGAGTATTGATTCGGAAACTTCTGCATAGCTGTTGATTCTTACCCACGGCGAAAGAACACTGTGTATCACTTTTCCGCCGCTGATTATACAGCCACCGCCAACAATTGAATCAAGCACCATTCCTGTCCTTTCACCGTGGGAAAAGACGGTTTTTACGGGTGGCATTTGTTCGTGAAATGTTCTTATCGGCCATTGTGAATCATAAAGATTAAGAACCGGTTCAATGTTTACAAGGTCCATATTTGCTTCATAGTATGCTTCAATCGTTCCTATATCTCTCCAGTATTTTGTTTCCTTTCTGTTTTCATCAATAAAAGGAAATGCAAGGACTCTGTTTTTCCCTATTGTTGAAGGGATGACATCTTTTCCAAAGTCATGGCTGCTATCGGGTTTTTTCGCATCCTCCATAATCCTTTGGACAAGTGTTTCAGTGTTGAAAAGGTAAATCCCCATTGAGATTAAGCAAACATCAGGATTATTCGGAGATGGCTTTGGATTTTCAGGCTTTTCTTCAAAACTCACTATCTCGTTATTTTTATTTATTTCCAGTACTCCAAATCTTTTTGCTTCCTCAACGGGAACTTCAAAAACACTAACAGTCAGATCAGCATTATTTTTCCTGTGAAACTCAATCATTCTTCTGTAATCCATCTTATAGATATGGTCTCCAGAAAGAATAAGAACCATATCTGGCTTTTCCTGATTGAGAAAATAAATGTTCTGGAAAACCGAGTCAGCAGTTCCAAGATACCAGTCAGTGCCTATCCTCATCTGAGCAGGGACAACATCCAGGAACTCTCCAAGTTCCCTGCTGAAAATATTCCATCCTTCTCTTATATGCCTCTGCAGGGAATACGACTTATACTGAATAAGGACATAAATCTTTCTCAATCCGGAGTTTATGGCATTGCTCAGGGTGAAATCAATAATGCGATATATTGCGCCGAACGGTACTGATGGCTTTGCCCTGTCCCTTGTAAGTGGATATAACCTTTCACCTTTTCCGCCGGCAAGAACAAGGGTGAGGATTTTTTCCTTATTAGTCACCTATTAACTCCTTTACCTTTGAAACAAGTTCTTCAAGACTGGTGGAGCTCTTAACAATAAAGGCATCTGCTGCCCAGCTCATAAAATCTGTCTTATACTGCGGATAGGAGGTGTATATTATTACAGGTAGATTTTTTCTCTGTCCGAGAATTCCTGCAAGTGTTTCAAGGCCGCTCATCTTCGGCATCTTGATGTCAACAACCACAAGGTCAAAATCCATATCCTGCAGTTTTTTTAAGCCGTTTTCTCCATTTGACACAGGATACACCTCATATCCATGTTTTTCAAGTGTTTCACGGATAAGAATTCTTTGGTTGGCTTCGTCCTCAATCACCAGTATTTTTTTCGCCATTTTCCTCCTTTTTTGGGATGGTAAAATAGACCCTTGTTCCGATGCCAATCTCTGAGGAAATTTCTATCCGTCCGCCATGATTCTCTTCAATTATGCTTTTTACAAGGTGCAATCCGAGTCCCAAACCATGAGACTTTGTTGTGAAAAACGGCTTGAACAATTTCTTCAGAGTATCCTGGGACATTCCACAACCCCTGTCAGAAACTTCTATCCAGACATCCTGCTGGTTTTCACCGGCTTTTATCGTTATTGAACTGCCTGGCTTAGTACTTTCCAGTGAATTATGCACGAGATTATAAAAGACCTCGCTTAGTTGAACCCTGTCAGCATTAACGCTTATATCTTCTGGAATTTCAATCAAGAGGTTGACCCCTTCGTATTCAACGTTTATTGAAAGCACTTCCATCAGTTCATTCACAAAATCTCTGAGTCGGATTTTTTGTTTTCTGGCGGACTGCTTGAAGGAAAACCTCAAAAGGTTGTTCAGTACAAGCTCAAGACGTCTCACTTCGTTTACGATAATTCTTGCATTTCTCGTGATTCTTGTATCAACACTTTTATCCTTGCATATTTCAAGAATCTGTCGTGCAAAACCGCCGATTGTCGCAAGCGGATTACGGATTTCGTGCGCAAGGTATGTGGAAATTCTTCCAGCAGCCGCAAGTCGTTCACAGGCAAGAAGATCTTCCTGTATACGGCGCAATTCTTCATTAAGGTGTTGAACCTGAGTGAGATTTTGTTTGATACTTTCATAGGCAAAGGCATTGCTCAATGCAAGTCCTGCCTGATTAAGAACAATAGACAGAAAACTCAAGGTCTCCTGGCTTATTTTTCTATGGTGAAAGGCATTATCAGCAAAAACAACCGCTGAAATTTTTCCTGAAATTTTAACAGGACCTATTACAAGTTCTGATGCGTGCCTGACAAACCAGTGAAAGCCCTGTGGAAGAAGAAATCTTTCATCCCCTTTCAGAACAATAATCTCTCCGCTTGAGATGGCTCTTTTCAATGGATTGTCAGGAGCCAGTTCTGATGTTTCATAAACTGCCGACCTTATTTCAACAGGAAATCTCTGGCTCTCCAGAGTTCTCCGGTGGCTGTTTTCAAACATCTCATCAAGACCTATTTCTGAGTTATTCAGTTCAGTCCATATCTTTCTTGCTTCATCCTGATCATACGGACCAATTCCCCTGCCATTTTCAAGAAGTCCTGTTTTCCCAAGGAAAAAGATAGCGGCTCTGCTAAAACCGAGCGCTGCACCTGCAGTAAGGCCTGTCAGGATAATATGGATAATCTTGTCAACGTTCAGTGTTGTCTGCAATCCCCTGCATATTGTATCAAGCAGAACTATCTCATACTGCAGTTTATTCTCTGTATCCATCAGGAATTCGCCTTCTGGTCAAGATTAAGATAGATTTCAATTTTTGCTTTGCTTCTTTGTTTATCAAGCCAGTTCTGGAAATACTGTTCTTCTTTCTGCGACTGAAGATACCTTTTTATATTCTGAAACTGGTCTTCCTTTATATCCTTTCCCATTGTGGCTCTAACCTCTGCATCCGCCACGGTAATCGTGGTTTCAGTAAGAACCTCCTGTTTCAGTTTTTGATATTTTATGCCACTGCGAATCTGGTCTTCAATCTCTTTTATTTTTTCAGGAGAAATCCTTGAAAAATACGTCTTAAATCTTGCCTCATCAAACTGTCCCTTCTCATTTTTGAAAGACGGTTCTGATTTTATGACCTCCATTATTTCAGAAGCAGCAACCCTTATGCGGTGTTTTCTGTACAGCTGCTCAAGAAGTTTTTCCTGTATCATTCTTGACAAAATCATTTTCTCAAGATCTGCTTCATTTATGAGTTTTGAATAGTTCTCCTTCAGGATATCTCTGTACTGTTGTTTTGTCTCATCCAAAACCCTGTAAAACTCATTCAAGTAAATGGGTTGTTTATTCACCTTTGCAGCAAGATATCTTTTGTCCTCGCCTGAAATGCTTACCCCCCATATAATAAAACCGGGTATCACAAGAAGCGCTGTAATAATCATAACAATCTTAAAATTTCTTTTTTTTCTGAACCATTTCATCAGCATTGTTTTCCTCCGAGAATGAGAACAAATTCTCCCCTGACTGTTATCTCTCTAAATTTATTATACAGTTTCCCCACGCTGCCAGCAATAATTTCTTCAAACTTCTTTGTCAGTTCCCTGCATACAACAAGACGCCTTTCAGGAAAAATCTCGTTCATTATTTCAAGTGTCTCCTTAAATCTGTGGACTGACTCAAAGAAAACCAGTACTTCCTCTCTGTTTTCCAGATTCCTGAGGAACTCTATTTTTTTCTTTCTGTTTCTCGGCAAAAAGCCGTAAAAAGAAAAGCAATCAACAGGGAAACCCGATACAGAGAGTGCTGCTGTAAGGGATGAAGCACCGGGTACAGGAATAACCTGAAGCCCTTCTTCAAGACATCTTCTGACAAGATAATGTGCAGGGTCAGAAATTCCTGGTGTACCTCTGTCACAGACAAGTGCTGCCTTTTTTCCTTTTTTCAAAAGATTGATAATCTGGTCTGATTTCTTTTTCTCGCAGCCCCTGTAATAACTGACAAGCGGCTTATGAATCTGGAAATTATTCAACAGTTTCATTGTTTCTCTTGTGTCTTCCGAAATAACAAAATCCACCTCTCCGAGTACATCAATAGCCCTGAGTGTTATGTCTCTGAGGTTTCCTATCGGGGTTGCAACTATAAAAATCATGTCTGGTGGTTTTCCTGTATCCTCAAGGTTCAGTTTGATTGGAATTCCACTGGATTCCTTTCAAGTTTTGACTTTTTTCAGTGTTTATTGTATCTTAATACAGGTTGATTATCAATCTTAAAAGGACAGAGGCATGTTATGCAAATAGAAAAAATACTCAAAGATATAGTCAAAAAAAATGATAAAAAAATTCTTCTGCTTGTAATGGATGGCCTCGGTGGTTTGCCAGACCCTGCAACAGGTCTTACAGAACTTGAAACCGCAAAAAAGCCGAACCTTGATGAAATTGCCAGATCAGGTATGTGTGGACTATCGGTTCCTGTTCTTCCGGGCATCACTCCTGGAAGCGGACCAGCACACCTTTCGCTTTTTGGATATGACCCTATTGAACACCAGATAGGCAGGGGAGTGCTTGAGGTTCTTGGAATAGGGATGGAAATGGATAAAACTGATATTGCTATAAGAGGAAACTTTGCCACAATAGACGAAAATCGCATTGTTACTGACAGGCGAGCAGGGAGAATTCCAACAGAAGAAAACAGAAAACTTGTGCAGATTCTTCAGGAAAAAATACAATCCATCAGGGATGTTCAGATAATCATCAGGACAGTTAAAGAACACCGGCTTGCAATATTATTAAAGGGTAGAAATCTCTCTCCTGATGTCTCAGAAAACGACCCTCAAAAAGAAGGGTTTCCATTAAAAAAGGTTGTATCACTAAAGAAAGACGCTGATTTTACTGCAGATGTTTTGAATGAGTTTCTTACAACAGCAGAAAGAGTCCTTGCAGGGCAGAACACAAAAGCAAGGGCAATTCTTTTGAGGGGCTTTTCTGGAATACCTGCTATAGAACCATTTGAAAAAAGATATCTTTTGAAACCAGTGTGCATCGCGAGTTATCCAATGTATAAGGGACTTGCAAAACTTGTTGGTATGAATGTCATAGGCGGACTTGAAACAATTGATGATGAGATAAAAACACTCAATGAAGTATACGGTGATTATGACTTTTTCTATCTTCACTATAAGAAAACTGACAGTGCAGGTGAAGACGGGGATTTCAAGAGAAAGGTTGCAGCAATAGAGGAGTTTGATGGGAAGATTTCAAGAATAAAGCACCTGAAATTTGATGTTATGTGCCTGACAGGAGACCATTCAACTCCTTCTATTTTAAGAAGTCATTCATGGCATCCTGTACCAACTGCTATTATTTCGCAAAATATCATACCTGACGATGTGAGTAGTTTTACTGAAAGAGCGTGTGCAAAAGGAATGTTAGGGATAATAAATGCAAAAGACATTATGTATATTCTTCTTGCTAATTCATTGAAACTTGAAAAATTTGGGGCATAAAAAAAGAGTGGGATATGGACAGTGAAGGAAGCACTGAACGAGCAATTAAGAATGAGCTTTATTCTGCATATCTTTATTTGAGTATGGCCGCATATTGTGAAGGCAAAAATCTTCCTGGCTTTGCTCACTGGCTGAAGGTTCAGGCAAAAGAGGAACTCGGCCATGCAATGAAGATATTTGAATTTATGGTGGATGTCGGTGAACAGATAATCCTGAAAGCTATTGATCAGCCGCCTGCAAATTTTTCCTTTCCTGCTGATATTTTTGAAAAAACTCTTGAGCACGAGAAAAAGATAACAACCATGATAAACAACCTTGTTAATCTTGCCAGACAGGCAAATGATAATCCATCAATAGTTATGCTTCAGTGGTTTGTAAATGAACAGGTTGAAGAGGAGAAAAATGCAGCATACATCCTGGAAACACTGAAAACAATCAAGGAAACTGGTCCGGCACTCATCATGCTTGACAGGGAACTCGGGAAGAGAGAAGGATAAATGCTAACCCGCGTGAGAATTGTATCTGTTGCTGAAAAGAACAGTTTTTGAACGCATTTTCATTTAACAGGGGAGGATTATGAAAAGGAAAGGCATTGAGATAATCAAGGCAGATGTAAAGAAAGTGGTAGACGAATTAAATAAAGCCCTTTCAGACGAGTGGCTTGCATATTATCAGTACTGGCTTGGAGAGAAACTTGTAAAAGGTAGATTCAGAGAAAGGGTTGCTGCAGAACTCGGTCAGCACGCAGGTGATGAACTTAAGCATGCAGGAATGATTGCTGATAGAATCATTCAACTGGGTGGAACACCCGTGTTGAAACCAGAGGACTGGTATAAACTGACAAACTGTGGCTATGAACCACCTTCGGATCCTGGTGTGATACCCATATTAAAGCAGAATATCAAGGGTGAACAGTGTGCCATTGAGGTTTATCAGAAACTTTCGGACATCCTCAAGGATAAAGACTCTATAACATACTATATGGTGCTGTCCATTTTGAAGGATGAAATAGAGCACGAGGATGACCTGATAAACATCCTTGAAGACATTCAATAAATCACGTTGCGTGATAGCATTAGGCATGAGAAATTTATTACCGGGTTCAGAAAACTGATTGGAACCGGTCCAAAAGGAGGCAAAAATGTTTAGGTCTGCAGCAGTGATGGCTTTTGTTCTGGTCTTTGTAGTTTCTGCATTTGCACAGATAAAACCAGCGACAAGAGATGAAATTCAGCAGACGATTAAGACGATTGACAGATTTATTGACGCCGGTAAGGAAAAAATCATAGAGATTTACAGCTATGCAATTGAGATTGAAAAGCGCGCAACAACCCCCTATTTAGCCGATGTTATTGCAAAGAAGATAATGGTCTCCTCAAAAATCCCTGAAAGAGAATTGGATACACTGAGAAATGATCACAGTTTTTCTGAGATTGTAATTGCGTGGGCAGTCAGCCAGTTCAGTAAAATACCCCTGGGAAAGGTGTTTGAAGAAATTGAAAAATCAGATGTTGAACAGGTTCTTGAAAAATATGCGTGCGACTATGAGTACATCTGTTCCAAAATTCTTGAACTACGTCCGGGAAGTAAGGCTAGGGACTAAACACACTGGTTGTACAATTTCTGATATTCTGCAAGTATCTCAGATGGCATTTTCCTGCCAAAACTATCAAGGAATTTCTTGATGTCCTGAATTTCATCTTTCCATTCTCTGGTATCAACACTCAGAAGCTTTTCCAATTTTTCTTTTGAGATATCAATTCCTGATGTTTCAATGTCTTCTGGTCGTGGAACGATACCAATCGGGGTTTCTCTTCCGCCAGCACGATTATTGATTCTGTCAATAATCCATTTTAACACCCTGATGTTTTCTCCAAAACCAGGCCAGAGAAAATTTCCGTCCTCGTCAGTTCTGAACCAGTTAACAGAGAATATTTTCGGCGGATTTTTCATTTTGCTTCCCATCCTGAGCCAGTGTCTGAAGTAATCAGCCATGTTATAGCCGCAGAACGGAAGCATTGCCATCGGGTCTCTCCTGAGAACACCAACCTGGTGGTCAGCTGCAGCAGTTGTCTCTGAACCACTTCTTGTGCCGATAAAAACCCCGTGTTGCCATGAGAATGCTTCTACAACAAGAGGGAGAAGTTTTGATCTTCTTCCACCAAAAATTATGGCTGATATTGGAACACCTTTTGGATTGTCAAATTCTCTTGAAAGAGTAGGGGTATTGTAAATTGAAACAGTAAATCTTGAATTTGGGTGTGCCGCTGGTTTATTTGACGAAGGAACCCATGCCTTACCCTGCCAGTCAGCCATATTATCTCCTGCAGGTACATCAAAACCTTCCCACCACGGTTCATTTGTCTGAATGTTCAGTGCAGTATTGGTAAAAAGAGTTGGATAGAAGTTTTGTCCCTTCAGTGTTTTTACCATATTGGGATTTGTTTTGCTGGATGTCCCTGGTGCCACACCAAAAAAGCCAATCTCCGGATTTATTGCGTAGAGGTTTCCATCAGGTCCGATGTTGAGCCAGGCAATATCATCTCCGATTGTCCATACCCTGTACCCGGGAAGGGCAGATTCCATCATTGCAAGATTTGTTTTTCCGCAGGCAGAAGGCATTGCAGCCGTAACATAGGTTATATTGCCTTCAGGGTCTTCAATGCCCATGATTACCATGTGCTCCGCAAGCCAGCTCTCATTGTATCCAAGCCAGGATGCAATCCTCAGAGAAAAACATTTCTTGCCAAGAAGAGCATTACCTCCATAGCCAGAACCAATGCTCCAGACAAAATGCTCATCTGGGAAATGCATGATAAATCTTTTTTCCGGATTAAAATCACCAACTGAATGCAATCCCTTTACAAAATCATCACGGTTTCCAATCTTTTTGATAACTTTCTTGCTCATTCTTGTCATAATTCTCATACTCACTGCTACATAGGAGATGTCTGTTATCTGGACGCACGCTTTTGCAAAAGGGGAATCTGGATGCCCCATCATATACGGCAGAACATACATTATCCTTCCGCGCATGCACCCGTTTGAAAGATTTGTTAACATTTTTTTTGCTTTTTCTGGTTCCATCCAGTTATTGTTTGGTCCCGCTGTTTCCTTGTCGGGATGACAGACATAGGTGAGATGCTCTGTTCTTGCAACATCTGTTGGGTGGCTTCTGTGCAGATATGCATGCGGCCAGGTATTCTGGTTCAAAAGATAAAAAACCGGACTACCGTTAATCTTTTCCTGTTCCATACCTACCTTCATAAGCCATCTTGCTTCTTCTTCTGAACCATCACACCAGTGAATCCTGTCAGGTTTTGTCAGTTCTGCCTGTTGATGAACCCATTTTTCTAACGGTGTTGGCATACGATACTCCATTGGTTATAAAAACTTGTTTCAGGGGAATTGTTCTATTGGAGGCGTATTATACAAGAATTACTGGATAAAATCAAATCTGCTTTTTTGCCCTATGATGAATCGCCGCTTTGATGAATCCTGCAAAGAGAGGATGACAGGCAAACGGTTTTGACTGGAATTCAGGATGGAACTGTGTTGCGACAAAAAATGGATGGTTTTCTATCTCAATAATTTCAACAAGTTTTCTATCTGGTGAAAGCCCTACAAATTTCATTCCGTGCTGTTTCATCAGATTGAAATACTTCATATTGAACTCCCATCTGTGCCTGTGCCTTTCAGATATCTTTTTCCTTTTGTATGCCCTATAGGCAATTGACCCTGGCTCAACAATACACGGATATGCACCGAGTCGCATTGTGCCACCCATCTTTGTTATATTTTTCTGCTCATCAAGAAGGCATATAACAGGTTCTGTTGTGTCCGACGAGAACTCTGTGCTTGTTGCATTGCAGAGTCCGCAGACATTTCTTGCAAACTCTATAACCGCACACTGCAGTCCGAGGCAGATTCCAAAAAAGGGAATTTTGTTTTCTCTGCAATACCTTATCGCAGATATCATGCCCTCAACTCCACGAATTCCAAAGCCGCCGGGAAGTATAACTCCGTCCACATTCCTGAGAGAATTTTCTACTCCTTCTTTTTCTATTTGTTCAGAATCAATCCTGCTGAATTCAACCTTACAGTGATTCGCTATTCCTCCATGTACGAGTGCCTCATATATTGATTTGTACGAGTCCTGAAGTTTTATATATTTACCCACAACACCAATGCAGACTTTTTCTTGGGCATTGTGCAGAATGTTTACAATGTTGTTCCACTTTCCAAGTGCAGGATGGGGATGGGATGGGAGATGAATCAGTTCAAGAATAATCTTATCAAGGTTCTGCCTGTGAAAAATAAGTGGTATTTCATATATGTAGGGCGTGTCAATTGCTTCAATAACTGCCTGCCTTCTGACATTACAGAAAAGTGCAATCTTTTCTTTCAATTCTGGAGACAGAGGTTTTTCTGTACGGCACAGAAGTATTTGTGGCTGAATGCCTATTTCTCTCAAACTTGCAACTGAATGCTGGGTTGGTTTTGTTTTCAGTTCGCCTGCTGCTTTGATGAAAGGAACAAGGGTAAGATGCACAAACACCGTGTCTGAATTGTGTTCAAAATACAGTTGTCTTATTGCCTCAAGAAACGGCAAGCTTTCTATATCACCTACAGTCCCGCCGATTTCACATATGACAATGTCTATCTTTTTTGTCAGTGCTGTTATTCTTTGCTTTATTTCGTCTGTGATGTGCGGAACAACCTGGATTGTCTTACCGAGGTACTTTCCTTCTCTTTCTTTCTGAATAACAGAGTAATAAATCTGTCCGCTTGTTGCATTGTTCATTCTCAAGATTTTTGTATTTGTGAATCTTTCATAATGACCCAGGTCAAGATCTGTTTCGGCGCCGTCTGTTGTAACATAAACCTCGCCATGCTGAAATGGACTCATTGTTCCGGGATCAACATTGATATAAGGGTCAAGTTTTATCATTGATATTCTGTATCCATGACTTTCCATCAGGGCGCCAATTGATGCAGAAGCAATTCCTTTACCGAGCGAGGAAACAACTCCGCCTGTTATGAATATAAACTTAGCCATGTCCCTGTTCCTTTAGCCTTCTTATGTCAGTAACAGTGTCAACTGATATTGAATCTTTTGAAATTACAGATACCTTGATTTTATACCCATTTTCAAGAATTCTCAATTGTTCCAGCTGCTCATATTTTTCAAGCGGGCCAGAAGGAAACGTCCTGAATTTGAGCAGAAAATTTCTTCTGAAAGCATATACTCCAATGTGTTTCAAAAACCCAATCCTTTTGGAAAATGGCTTCTCTTTAACAAAATATATCCTCGGAAAAGGAAGCAAACTTCCCGAAAAAAACAGAGCAAATCCATTCTTATCCAATACCACCTTGGTGATATTTGGATTGTAGAGGTCTGCTTCTGTGGTTATTCTTGTTGCAGATGTGGCACACAGAATTTTCTTATCCTTCAGCATTTCTTCCACAGGTCTATCAATGGCTTCATCAGGAATCAACGGCTCATCTGCCTGAATATTCACAATTATTCTCGCGGGTATTTTTCCTGCCACCTCTGCAACCCGTTCACTTCCACAACTACACATTGAAGAAGTAAAAACAACCTCTGCCCCAAATCTCTCTGCTTCTTTCGCTATAATTTCGCTGTCTGTTGCCACGACAATTCTGTCAAGCGTTTTTGCCTTGCTTGCGTGGATATAAACACTTTCAAGAATTGTGATATTCCCTATTTTCTGTAGTACCTTTCCAGGAAATCTTTCGGAATGATACCTTGCCGGAATAACGCCCAGAACTTTTATCATTGAATTGTTTCTATTGTTTCTGGTTTATAACCCGGAAACATTGTTCTAAGTTCCTGTGGAGAAACATTCGCGGTGCCAAGTTTCTGAACAACAACTGCTGCTGCGATGTTTGCGAAAATTGCTGATTTTAACAGGTCAAAACCGCAGGAAAGAGCAAGTGTAAGTACAGCAATAACAGTATCACCGGCGCCTGTAACATCAAAAACCTCCTTGCTGATTGCCGGCAGATGAAATATTCCAGAATCAGAAAAAATACTCATTCCGTCCTTTCCTCGCGTAATAATCAGACCGCGGGAACGAAGTTTTCTTATTATCTTTTTTCCCAGAGAAATAATTCCATCGTCTGAAACCGGCTCAGACATGTGCATTCCTGCGCTTGCCTCCGTAAGATTTGGAGTGAGACAGTCAACGTCCTTGTAGTAAAAAAAATGGTCTATTTTTGGGTCAACAGTGATAATTTTCTTGTGGCTGTGGCACAGCCGGACAAGATATGAAATGAGCGGAGAAACAATAACACCTTTTCCGTAGTCAGAGATAATTACCGCGTCAAAATTATCTATTTCTGAACAAAAAAATTTTTTCATTTTTGCAAGTTCATCAGATGTCATTTTTTCAACCTGTTCGTTGTCTACTCGAATCATCTGCTGGGAACCAGCGATAACCCTGGTTTTTATACTTGTGGGAAAATTTCTTCTGGTGAGAACAAATGTATCAACATTGTTTTCTTCAAGCATATTTCTCAGAAGTGAACCGTTTGAATCGTCTCCGATGATGCTGGCGATTGTGGCTCGTGCACCAAGCCCTGTGATGTTCAAACACACATTTCCGGCGCCGCCGCAACGGTAGATTTGTTTCTTAACCTCAAGAACAGGAACAGGTGCCTCAGGTGAGATTCTTCTGACCACTCCTGACATAAAATGGTCAAGTATTAAATCACCGACAATAAGAAGACGAATCCTCCTTGCTTTTGATAGGAACCGTTCAAGGTGCTGGTCTGTAAGTATTTTCACCATTTTCAGTATGGTTTAAATCCAGAATACAACATTTCCGTGCTTTTTTGCAATGAAATCAATAATTACCCAGATACCAGCGCAGGTGTAAAAACCAAGAGGCATACCAAGGAAAAAATATTTGCTTTTTTCATAGGCACGAGCACCGCCATACTTAAGGACAATCTTCTTGACCAGCCATACAATAAATATGGAAAACCAGAGAGAATCCATCAGCCATACAGGCCCGATTACAAATCCGATGGGATGAAGAGGCCACCACAGAAACTGTTGCCGCATAAACATCAACCCGGACATTACAAGTAAACCAATCCCCCGACATAGCCACCCGATTTTATTTGAGTCAGTAGGATTTTTTATCAGGTCTGCTATGTAATTAAAAGGAGCTTGAGGACCTCCCTGGAAGAACCAGCTGTTAAGATTAATCCCGCCATACTTATATGAAATCTTCAGCATAAAATACATTGTTGCAATAATATTTACAAATATCGCTGTCATTATAGCCCAGAACAGGTATCTCTTTGCTCCGTTGAATCTGTCCATAATCTTCAGGGACATACCTGATGCAGCCATAGGAAATGTTCTCACATCAGCACTGTAAACATAGGTCAGTCCGAGGGCAACAAGCACAGATGGTGATATATGCTTGCTTCCCCACATTGATATAATAATGGATGATGATATTATTGTTGCAACCAGAGTTGGAATTCCTGCTTCACAAACAATCCTTGTAAGAACAAGAAATATAACAATGGCAAAAAGATAAAAAAGAAGTCCTATTGTAAGGTTCAGTCCTGAGTACATCAGCCAGCCAATAACAAAGATTGAGCCAATAACAAAACCCCAGAATGCTGTCCTGTATGAAAGAATTTCTCCTGAATCATCAACAACTGCCCTGCCGATGGCACTGCGCCATATGTCTTTAAGATGGCTTCTGGCAATATATAAATTGTATGCAACCATTGCAATCATTGCGCCTGTACCAAGATGGGCAAAAATTGCATAGCCAGCACAACCATAAATACCAATGTTTTCTGTGCTTGAAATTCCCGTGATATTGAAAACACCTTTAATAATCTGAAAGAGAAGATTGAAAAACCACAGGGAGAATGTAACCTCAAGATTAGCAAGATACACAAACCCCATAACAGGGAAACTTATCCTGAATTGAATATTCTGAGTACCCCTAAATGCACCAATTGACTGTTGAAGCCGTGGTGCTGGTATCATATAGTTATATGAATGAAGGGCTATAAGAGTTCCAATAATGAATGTTAATCCAAAACCCAGCCACATTAAACGATTTTTGAAAAATTTTGGGAGGTATGCCTTTTTGTCTGGATTGTTTTCTTCATGAACCATCTCAGTAGGCAGTATAGTAAGTGGGTAAGTAAGTTTTTCTCTATCCATCCATTGTTTTCTAAGCATAACGACAATACAGATTGTGCAGAAATAAAAAACAAGAATAAAAGGTGTCCAGAGTGAAAGAGGTTTAACCCACACACCCCATGGTATAGTCATTCCTTTTGGAAGTCCCTCATAAAAATAGGTAACTGCCTGAGAATCTGTTACCAATAAACTTTTCCGAAGATGAGGAACAATAAGTTTATTCCATTCATTACTTGGATTTGCGTAATAGGAAGGGGCTGAAATAATAGGAAGGATTTGACTTCCCAATCCCATCTCAGTAACAGAACAAGCAACAAGCATCATACAATACACAATAAGGAGTTCTCCTGGTGCGAAAGCAAGATTCCACCTTATCCTTTTTAAGATGGTATTGATAAAAAATACAAGGAAAAAGAAAAGTGTTATGGCTGCCACAGGCATGTGGTCAATCGCGAGATAGGAGCCGTTGTTGATATCACCGGAGACATGGTCGTAAAAAGCAATGAATATTGCAAGGATTGCCCCTGTCAAAAAAGAACGAAAAGTAAAAACCTTTCCCATTTCACTCCTTTGTTAAGTTCTGTTCAATATAGTACGCGAAACGGAGCAAATCTTCTTCTCTGAATGCAGGTGCAAGTATTTGCACTCCGATTGGAAGTTTATCAGAAGATAGTCCAACTGGCAAGTTTATCCCTGGAATACCTGCAAGGTTTGCATTAACCGTAAAAATGTCAGAGAGATACATTTTCAGTCGGTCATTGGATTTTTCACCAAGTTTGAACGCTGTCTCCGGAGTCGTCGGAGTAATGATGAAATTCACTGATTGAAAAGCATTTTCAAAATCCCTTTTTATAAGTGTGCGAACCTTCTGAGATTTTAAGTAGTATGCTTCATAGTATCCTGAAGAAAGAACAAATGTTCCCAGAATTATGCGCCTTTTTACCTCTTCTCCAAAACCCTCTCCTCTTGAATTTGTATAAAGTTCAAAAATGGTTTTTGAATTACTGCTGCGATAACCAAATTTAACACCATCAAATCTTGCAAGATTTGTGCTTGCTTCTGCCGTTGCAAGAATATAATATGTTGCAATTCCATAACGGGTGTGCGGCAAATTAATTTTTTTTACACAGAACCCATCGTTGGAAAGATTGTCAAGGAGTCTGTTGATTTTTTCTCTTATCTCAGTGGAAAGTCCCTCTTCAAAATATTCTTCAGGGACTCCTATGGATATTTCATTTTTTTTTAATGGTTTTTCAAGGGATTTCTCATAATCAGGAACATCAATATTACAGCATGTTGAATCGTGCTCATCGTAGCCAGCAATTACCTTGAGAATAATGCAGACATCACGCACATTATTTGCAAAAGGTCCAATCTGGTCAAGTGAAGAGCCAAATGCTACAAGTCCATATCGTGAAACTCTTCCGTATGTTGGCTTAAGCCCGACAACACCGCAGAGACTTGCTGGCTGCCTGATTGAGCCCCCTGTATCAGAACCAATAGCAGCAGGGACCATAAATGAGGCAACCGATGCTGCAGACCCACCTGAAGAACCGCCAGGAACTCGCTGGATATCAAATGGATTTCTTGTTGGTCCGAAGGCAGAATTTTCTGTTGAAGACCCAAATGCAAACTCATCAAGATTTGTCTTGCCGGTAATAACTGCGCCTGCCCTCTTCAGATTTACAATTACATGAGCATCATAAGGAGACATATAACCCTGAAGAATTTTTGAAGCACAGGTTGTTGGCTGGTCAGTGGTGCAGATATTGTCTTTGATGGCAATGGGTATGCCATCAAGCTCGCCTGCCTGGCCTTTAAGATAACGCTGCTGGCTTTTATTTGCCTCATCAATACATTGCTCATTTATGTGGAGGTATGCATTCAAAACAGGGTTTTTTTTATGAATGACTTCAATCTTTTTGGTGATAAATTCAACAGGAGATATTTCCCGTTTTACAAACAATTTCCTCAACTCTGAAATTGAAAGATTGTCGGGTATCATATCATAGAAATTCTCTCGGGTCAGTAATTTCGCCTTTTATCGCTGAAGCGGCAACTGTAGCCGGAGAAGCAAGATATATAAAGGCATTTGGATTGCCCATTCTGCCCTTGAAATTTCTGTTTGCCGTTGATATCACAACCTCACCGTCTGAAGGAATTCCCTGATGAGTTCCGACACACGGACCGCACCCGGGATTTGTTACGCAACATCCGCTTTCAATAAAAATCTTTATGTAGCCCTTTTCCATTGCTTTAAGGTATATCTTTCGTGAACCGGGTGTTATTATTGCTCTTACGTCGCTGTGAATCTTCCTTCCTTTCAGGATTTTTGCAACAACTGCAAGGTCATCTATTCTTCCGTTTGTGCATGTTCCGATAAATGCCTGATTGATTCTTGTTCCCTTAATTTCTTCAACAGGGCAGACATTATTAACTGTGTGCGGTTTTGCAACCATAGGAACAAGGCTGCTAACATCAAGAACAATTTCCTGAATGTAAGAGGCATCCTTATCAGGAAATACAGGTTGTATTTTTTCATTCCTTTCTGTAAATTGTCTAAAGTAATTTTCTGTTTCTTCATCGTATTCCATAATGCAATTTTTCGCGCCAATTTCTGTGGCAAGATTTGCTATCGTAAATCTTCCGTCCATCCGAAGTTTATGGATGGCATTTCCTGTTATTTCTACACTTTGATAGACCGCTCCCTGCGCCGTAAGAGTTTTAACCATCAGCAGTCCCATATCCTTTGCATAAACTCCTTTTTTTAATCTGCCGGAAAAAACAATCCTTGTTGTACTGGGAACTTTGAACCATTGTTTTCCTGTAAACATCGCTATTGCAAGGTCAGTGGAACCAACGCCGCTTGACATAAGATTCAATGCACCATAGGTTGGCGTATGACTGTCAGCACCAAGAATAAGCTCTCCTGGTCTTAAAAACCCTTTTTCAGGCATCAGCACATGGCAGATACCTTCGCCTATTTCCATTTTTTTAATGCCGTACCTATTCACAAAGTCTCTCATCAATTTGTGAAGCGAGGAAACTCCCATATTGGGGCTCGGTGCACTGTGGTCAAACACAAAGCAGACCCTTTCAGGGTCAAAAACCTTTTCTGCTCCAAGTTCTTCAAATGCCTTTATAACGAGAGGCGCTGTGCCATCCTGAGCCATCAAGAAATCAATCCTGGCAAGGCAGATTTCCCCGGCGGAAAGAGTTTTTCCTGCATGGGCTGAAAGAATTTTTTCTGCTATTGTTTGACCCATCTTTTTCTCCAGGCAGATTATGGTGTTACCGTCATCAGAAGCCGCGCTTCTTCAGGATATTTTGCGATAAACAAGAGTTCATCATCAGTAAGTGGCTTCTGAGTATGGACATTTGCATATCTTGCCAGTTCAAGGATTTTTCTTGCTTCCTTTTCATCCTTGAACTCAACCTCAAGTTTTCCGTAAATATTTCTCAGGCCCTTTATTCCGCTGTATTCACCGAGGATAATCATGCGTCCGGTTTCTATAATCTCGGGATCTCCTCTTCCGAGTTCCTCAAAATCGTAAAGTTCATAGTTTCTTCTGTCCTTCAATGCGCCATCAACATGGATACCCGATGAGTGGGCAAAAGCATTTGCTCCAACACCAACCTGATTGATTGGAATAGGAACCCTGAAAGCAAACGAGGCATAGTGCGCGGTTTTCCAGGATTTTGAAAGGTCAATCTTCTCGTCAAGTTGATACTTCTCTGCCATGCCAGCGCCATACTTGCATGCAAGGAGAACTGAAATTAAATCAGCATTTCCTGACCTTTCACCCATACCATTAATGGTTGTGTTAATATATGCATCAACCCCTGCATCTACTGCTGCCTTTGCGCCTGCTATTGAACAGGCAACTGCCATTCCAAGGTCATTATGACAGTGCAATTCCAGTGGTATTTTCACCTTTGATGCAATCTGATACACCCGTTCATAGATTGTAAACGGAGTATCATAACCGAGGGTATCACAGTATCTAACTCTGTCAGCACCGTGTTCCTTTGCAGCCAGACAGAATTCAATAAGATTTCCTATATCTGTTCTTGAGGCATCCTCAGCATTAACACCAATGGTTTTTGCTTCAAGGTTTTTTGCCTCATCTACTGCAGAGGTCATATCGCTTATAACGCCAGAAAAATCCCTTTTGCCCTGAAACTTGCCAACAATCATCTGTTTAGATGTTGATATTGAGAGGTTCACATGTTCAAGTTCCGGAACATTCTTGAATGCTTCAATAACATCCTCTTTGATTGCTCTCAGCCACCCTGAAATTCTTATTGGCGAAAGAATGCCTTTTTTCACAAGCTGAAGGTTGGCATTGAGATAGTTTATTTCGTGTCTTGTGACAGGAAATCCTGCTTCACTCTGAAAAATCCCCATCTGATTCAGGTAAATATTTATGATGGTTTTTTCAAGCTTTGCCAGTCCGAGCCGTGCAGTCTGCACTCCATCTCTGTTGGTAACATCAACTATATAGATTTTTGGCATAACCCACCCCCCTATTTTATTTCCAGAGGAATCGGCTTTTGTGCCTCATGCACATGCTCTGAACCTCGGTAGACCTTGAGTTTCTTTATCAATTTCCTGCCAAACCGATTGTGCGGCAGCATTCCTTTTACTGCATGCTCAATGATGGTTTCAGGACTTTTTTGCATTAATGACATGAATGTTTCTTTTTTGAGCCCGCCGAGATACCCTGAGTGTCTGTAATACATCTTGTCAGTTATTTTTTTTCCTGTGACCTTTATCTTTTCGGCATTGATAACAATGACAGAATCGCCTGTATCCATGTAGGACACCCAGCAGGGTTTGTGTTTTCCAAGCAATATCTTCGCTATGTTTGAAGCCAATCTTCCAAGTGTCTTACCCGTTGCATCTATCAAATAAAATTTCTTTTCAATCTTAGTTTTACTGTCTGGAACAGGTGTCTTCTGAGTGTTCATAATTTCCTCCAATCAATGGTCCCGATAAATGGAACTAAATAAAAACAAACCAGCAGGGAAGTTCCTCCAGGAATTTCATTTTGCCAGATTATACATACTTTGTGCTTTTCTGTCAAAAAACAGTTGTTGCTGGAAAGATAAAATAGTCTGTTCACCACGGCAGATATTCAATGAATTTTTCATTGTGCAATATTTTATTTTTATCTGGGATGAATATCAGGAGATTTCATTCCAGCCACAAGATTATTCTGATGGCCAGAACATATAATCATCTTACATAAGAAAAAATTTCTCCCTTTTCTTTTCCGTATCCTCAGGACCAGCAAATTGCCATTCAAAAATTTTGTTTGAAATTGTATATATTCGCAAAAATTTCTGAACTGGGTTAGAATTAACCGATGAAAAAAATTGGTCAGTTCCATGTTCAATGGCACATAATAGAAGCATGCAATCTGAGATGCAGACACTGCTATCAGAATTCTTACAACCCTGAAGGCATGCTTGAAGGAATTCAGATTGAAAAACTTTTTAATAACCTTGTACAATTCCTCAGGAAAACAAATCAGCGGCTAACAATTGACATTACGGGTGGAGAGCCGCTTTTGCATCCTGACTTCTGGAATATATGTGAAATGCTTGAGAAAAACAACACCGTTGAAAGATTTGGCATCATTACAAACGGCACTCTTCTTGAGAAACATATTCTTCAAAGAATTTCATCGTTTTCCAAAGCAAAGACAATCAAGATTTCCTGCGAGGGTTCTGAAAAGGTTTTTTTTGAATACATAAGGCGCTTCCCTTTCAGCAGGTTTCTTGATACTTTAAGAGTTCTATCTCTTTTCAGGGGAGAAAAGCTTCTGATGTTCACAATGATGGAAAACAATTCAGATCAGGTTTTCGGTCTGTTTAATCTTGTTGAAGAATATGGACTTGATGGGTTTATTCTTGAAAGGTTTTTCCCTATGGGGAAGGGCAAACGACTTTCAGAATTTACCATTTCAAAACAGACATGGAAAAACACAATAAGAAAACTGCTTGAAGTCTGCGGATTTCCAGATGATTTGAATCTTGTGTTGCAGTACAGGGCATTTAAGGTCAAAAAAAATAAGAGGACCTGGCAGCTGTATGGTGCACCCTGCATTGTCGGGAAATCCGGCTGCGCCATAATGCACGATGGAAGCGTTTATCCATGCAGAAGATTTGTGTTCAATACAGGGAACGCACTTTCCCTGCCGTTTGAAAAAATCTGGGAGAACAATCCCTGTAGAAAGATTAAGAGAAAACAGCTTAAAGGGCTTTGTGGCATATGCAAGATAAGAAACTGCAAAGGTTGCCGGGCATTTGCATACTGTGTTTATGGTGATTATCTTGGAGAAGACCCTTACTGTTTTTTATCTGATGAAAAAGAAAAATGAAACCCTGACATTAAAAAGACATCTAAACTAAAACAAAGGAGGGCGGATGCTGGTACTTAATAAAGAGAATTTTGATGGGACAATAGGTGAAAATCAGCTGGTGCTTGTTGATTTTTATGCTGACTGGTGTGCTCCGTGCATAATGATGGCTCCTGTTGTTGAGGAACTTGCCCAGGAGCTTGAAGGAAAAATAGTTGTTGCAAAGCTGAATGTTGATGAAAATCCAGAGATTGCGGCAAGATTTCAGATTTTTTCAATACCGACCTTTATCCTTTTCAAGAATGGCAATCCTGAAGAAAAAATCATAGGTGCTGTGGGAAAGAGAGGTCTGCTTGAAAAAATAAGCCCATAT
>DYKA01000091.1 GCA_020722805.1 Vermiphilus sp. | reverse complement strand
ATTTTAGAATACCATAAAGCCAGAATTTTCAAAATTTTGAAATAAAAAAAATTATGATAATTTAATTACCTATGAGACCAAAAGATAATAAAAAATGGATAGAGAATGTTATCAATCACAGAGAAATGCCTGTGCCCTATAATTTTATGTTTTCTCCTGTTTCATTGAAGATTGCAGAACAAAAGTACGGCTCACCAATTTCTGATGCAATCTCGCTTCCAATCAGAATGACATCCCCAAAGTCAATCAAGCCTCTGTATGCTGATCCTGAAATATTCGGTGAAACAGCAGTTGATGAGTATGGGGTTGTGTGGTCAACAAGTACAATAGACAGAGGTGCTCCAATACGTCCTGTACTGAAAGAACCAACCCTTTCCGGATATAGATTTCCTGAACCTGGTATGCCATACAGGTTTGAAGATATCGGGCAGTGGTGCGAGAAACAGAAAAGCCATTATAGAATTATATGGGTTGGGGACCTTTGGGAAAGAGCAACATTTATGAGGGGGATGGAAAATTTACTTATTGATGTTATTCAGAATCCTGATTTTGTTCTTGACCTTCTCAGGGGTATCACTGATTACATCCTTGGAACAATGGAAATTCTTTTTGAGAGATTTGAATTTGAGGCAGTGGCGCTAAGTGATGATTATGGAACACAGAAGGCAATGCTGATTTCCCCTGAACTCTGGCGAAAATTCATAAAGGGGTTCGTCTCAGAAATATATGGATACGGAAGGAAAAACGGGAAGAAAATCTTTCAACACTCCTGTGGAAACATAGTTCCAATTATTCCGGATTTGATTGATATCGGGCTTGACATACTTCATCCCATACAGCCAGAAGCAATGGACATACATTACCTTAAAAAGGAATTCGGGATGGACTTGTGTTTCTGCGGTGGCATAAGAACGCAGGACCTTCTTGTAGACGGAACTCCCGCAGAAGTAAGGGAGGAGGTAAAACGTCTTAAGGAAACAATGGGAAAAGACGGCGGATATATACTTGAACCAGGTATTACAATTCAGGCAGATGTGCCACCCGAAAATCTTTTTGCCATGATAGATGAGGCAATGAATTTATAGGAGGCAACGATGAGCCATTCGCTGAAGGTGTGGGATTATTCAACAGAAAAAAGGCGGCTTGAAAATCTTAAAGATGCAAGATTCCTTATAAGAAGGTGTGAGAAACATAGGATACTTGTTGATTATATTTGTGGGCATGTCTGGTATAACTGGGGAGAATATCCAGCAGAAAGGTGTCCGATGCCTGATGAACAGGACGAGAAAAACTTCAGGTTTTACAGGGGAAAGGGGATGGGACTGATCAAGATTCATGAGGAGTGGAATGATGCACAGGAAATATTTGGTGGAGACAAGTTTACTCCGAATAACGAAGAAGGATTTAAGAATCTGATTTCACTTGCCCATCAGAACAGATTGAAGTTCATTCCTTATATTTCAAGCGGATACTATGATAGGAGAAGTAAAAGTTTCAAGCCGGAATGGATGACATACTATAAAGGGAAAATGCTTTCACTGGATGAAGGTTATTTCAATTACGCGCTGTGTTCACCGAGAAGTCCTGACTGGCGTGCATTTCTCTTGAATAACATTGAAAAACTGTTTGACAGGTATGAAATTGATGGGCTCTATGACGACGTTGGTTACGACCCTCTTGCATTTCTTGATCCTCCGGAGGAAAAACAGGGTCATATTGACGCATTTGAGGAATCAGATGTTGTGCATGGGGCTTTTGAGGACCTGATTCAGGAGATTTACTCAATTGTGAAAAGATACAGAGGCGTTTTTACCCTTCACGCGTGGGAATTCTGTAATCCTGACATTTCTTCACCTCCCCGTTTCAAATGCTGGGACTATCTTTATGTTGGCGAAGGTATAAAGGATATGAACCTTATGAGAAAAACAGTAAAAGACCTTCCTGAATTTGTTTTCTATATTCCTCATTGGCGCGTAGTTCCTGCTGAAGACCAGAATAAACTTTACGCACTCACAATTCCCTATCTTCAGTTTCCTGTTCTTTATCACGGAAGGCCGCTACGCGGCAAGATGTACGAAGGTACAGCATTAAAGTACAACAAAGGAAGTCTTGCAGTTTCCCATCCGGATGTAATCCGTCAGCATTACAGCAAACATCCTGATGATTTTCCCGTTTATTCTCCGTGGGATTCAGTACCTGGAAATCCAGAAACGATGGAAAACTATTTCCATTATTTTGAATTCTACAAAGAAATGACAAAACCCGCGACACATGTTTTTATTGATATAAAAGACGAGTCAATCACCACAGGAAGAAAATGGCCAAATCTTGTTTTAACAGCATATGTAAATGACAGATTTTATCTTGTTGTTGCAAACTTCATGAAAGAAAAGGATACATTATCCCTGAGGCAGGCGTGAAAAGATGTTGAAACAGGTAAGATTCAATCATCATGGGAACTCAATCCGTTTGAGATGAAAATACTGGTAAAAAACAATGCCGCTTGCTGACAGAAAAACCTATCTTGCAGAACTTGTGGCCCTGTTAAAGAAACAATGGCCTGACAACAGAACTGTTAACATTGTGTGCCATGGACACAGTGTTCCTGCCGGTTATTTTGCCACACCATATGTTGATACCTTTAATTCATACCCGCATCTGCTTCACAGAAAACTCAAGGAGAGATTCCTATTTGCTGTAATAAATGTGATTATAACTGCAATTGGTGGTGAAAACTCCATTCAAGGTTCACAAAGATTTTCAAAGGATGTTCTGTGTCATAGGCCTGATCTTATTCTTATTGACTATGGACTTAATGACAGGAAATATGATGAGGATTCTGTTTATAAGGCATGGAAAAGTATGGTAAGTCAGGCAAAAGAAAATGGGGCGTACATCATGCTTCTTACACCCACATGGGATTTTACAGTTATTGATGCACCTCAGGATAAAACTAATCTCCTCTATCAGCGCGCAGAAATTATCAGGCAGATCGCAACTGAAGAAGAAACCGCGCTTGTGGATAGTTATCTCGCGTTTGAAAGAGCAGTAAAATCAGGTATTCCTTTTGAAACATTGATGTCCTGGTCAAACCACCCATCCAGGAAAGGTCACAACCTTGTTGTATCAGAGATATTTTCCTGGTTTCCATTCTAAATTCACAATCAGGAGACATATATGATTTTCAGTGATAAGAAAAACCTTCCTTGCTGGAGAAAAAACTTTCCACAGCCAGCCATAAAAAACAGGTTTTTCCATATTGACCTGAAAGGACCAAAAATTCCAGTAAATGTTTTTTCTTTGCTGCTTGAACAACTTGCAAGATGGGGAATAAATGGTGTTGTTGTTGAATATGAACACCGTTTACCTTATCTTCCCCTGTCCCGGCAGTTCCCGCTGTCTGAAAGGTATAAAGAGTCAGAAATAAGATTTCTTTTAGAAAAAGCAGAATCTCTTGGAATTGAATGGGTGCCGCTGGTTCAGACATTTGGTCATGTTGAGTATCTTTCAAGGTTAGAAAACAGCATGGAACTTTTTGAAAACAACAGGTATCCTTCACAGTTATGTCCATCAAAGATGCAGGTTAGAGAATATATTCGGAACCTGATTGACTATATCTGTACACTTCATCCGAAAAGCAGATATATCCACGTTGGACAGGATGAAACGCATCAGCTTGGTTTCTGTCCTGAGTGCTCAAAAAGAATGAAAAAACTCGGCGGTAGAATGGAACTTTATCTTGAGCACGCTCAGTTTGTATGGGAAGAGATTTTCAAACACAGCAGAATTCCCATGTCGTGGGGAGATATGTTTGTCGGGCATGGCCGTCTTGACCTTATTGAAAAGATAGATGGACGCGTGATTCTGTTGCCATGGGACTATGATTCAATTGATGAAACGTCAAGATCTGTCATTTATAAGGGGTTCAGGCCTTCAAAAAAACAATTTCACAATAAATACAGGGAACCAGAGCCGGTTTTGGACTTTGTCAGAAAAGGTCAATTTTTTGAAGACCTGAACAGTAATGAAATAGAAAACATAGGTATCGGAGAAACAGGATATCCTTTCAGCTGCGGACAGATAAGAATAATGGCAAAGACAGGTCGTCCCCTGTGGGGAACATGCGCTGTTTACATAAGTGCGGATATGCAGTTTCATGCAAACTACATAAGAGGATTTTTGAACCCCGTACAGATGTGTAATGTTATTGCTTCTCTTGGAGGGGAAGGTATTATCGGAACACTCTGGGCAAGAGGACATTCGTTTGCACCCATAAATGCTCCGTGGACACTTTCACTATACAATATTGCACAGTTTGCAGCAGCCAGCTGGACTGGCAAAAGATGTCCGGAAGATCTCAAAAAAATAAGAGATGAAATTGCAAACGAACTTGATATAACTTCTATGTTTGATGGAGAATGGGCACTTGATGATATATTATGGATTGTTTCAGCGCCTTCAGCATACTCGGGTATTTATTCAAAGATTAAAAGACTTGAAAACATTCTTGAGATGCTGAAAAAACAGAATATTTCAGGTTGTTTTGGCGAAGGGCTGAAACTTGTTTTGCAGGCAGAAAACATTCAGAACAATCTCCGTTATATCCTTGAAGAAGGAAGATGGTGGTATTCCACAAGAAAAGAAATGCCGCAAGTCCTGAAGCGGGATATCAAAAAAAGAATTCACAATCTTAACGGGCAGATTAAAAAATTAAGGACACCCGTTGAAAAATATTATCTAAGATGGGTCGGGGACAAGAAGTCATTCAATCTCTGGTGGGAAAATCTATTCACGCTTGATATGGCTGTTGCAAAAAACGTATCAGAAATGCTGAAATAGGTTAGTCAGAAGATGCTTCCCAGTACATTCTGCTTGTGAAGACGTGATAGTCCTTATACGCAAGATTGAGAACCTTCTGCCCGTAGTTGTATGTATGCCAGAAACAACGCACTATTGGCAGAGTATCAGAAAGTCCTTGGGTACCTGCCTGCCACATCTTCGCCTCTTTCCAGCTTACTACCCCATCCTGATTTGTGTCTGCCTGATGAAGATCAGTGTCAGTGTATGTTCCGCTTGCATAACCAAGCATGAACCATTCGCAGGGGCATGGGCTGAACTCATAGATATAACTGCACGCAGTTACATTCGGATTTCGCAGAGCAAATTCAGCAGGATAGGGAGGAGTTAAACCAGGTATCTGGGAAGGCGGAATATCGTTTGAATTGGGAAATGATGGGTTTCCATGTCCGGTAAGCCCTTTATATCTGTCTGTCAGGCATATGAATATCTTGTCTGTGGCAAGATAAGACGGAACCATTATTGAAAGCCATGTGGGGTAATCATCATAATCCTGATAGTATATTTC
The DNA here is from genome assembly GCA_020722805.1 of Vermiphilus sp. Lineage (GTDB taxonomy): Bacteria > Ratteibacteria > UBA8468 > B48-G9 > DTJG01 > DTJG01. Next base: position 961 of record DYKA01000091.1, on the reverse strand, counting down.
AATGGCTATTCCAATTTGATGAAGATTATTGATGCAGTTTGCCTGTCTTCCTTTTTCCCGTGCGGTTGACAGTGAGGGCATAATCTGACCTGCAAGCATTGATATGATTGCAATCACAACAAGCAGTTCAATGAGTGTAAATCCTCTTTTCATTTGTTCTTCTCCTTATCCCTGATATAATCCAGAGTTTGTTTCGCAAGTTCCTTCATCTCTGGAACAGGGTCATTATAATAGATGGAATTCAATCTGCCTTCAAGCTCAATGGTTCCCGTATCTTTGAGGATATTAAGAGCACTTAACCTTATTCCTGTATCCTCACTTGTGTTTTCAGCAATCTCCATCAATCTATCATTAAATACAGGACTCTTTACCCTCTGGACAGAGTCAAGTATCTTCTTTTTCGTTTCTATATCTTCACGCTGAAATCTATCCATCATAAATGAGACGTTATTCCTATCCAATTTGATTAGTGCATCCATTGCAATCTCTTTTATGTCTTTATCCTCTGAATCAAGAAATTTCACAAGTCTGTTAACATCTATCCTTCCAAGTGACCATGCTGCAACCCTCCTGATTCTGGGTTCAGGATCACTTTTAATGACATTCTCTATAGTATCAGCCATTTCTTTCACCCTGTAAAGACCCGCAGTGTACACACCCATTTCTCTTTTCTTTACATCTTTGCTCCTGACCTGCCTGATATAGTTTTCAATTGTAGGGTTCTTGCTTGTGGTGCTTCTATAGATGGTCTTTCCGATACTGAAAACGGAAAGGGCAATAACAGCAATTGTAGTCCAGAAGATTATTCTGTTTTTCTTGTTAAGGCTTCTGTAGAAGTTCTTTATTTTTCCCATAATCATATTCTACTGAATATAATTTACGACGTCAACAACCATCAAAAATCGCATTGAGTTGTTGCAGGCCCACCTTAAACAGGAACAGGGAATCCGGGATCTGAAGG
>DYKA01000009.1 GCA_020722805.1 Vermiphilus sp. | reverse complement strand
ATCTGTCTGAATTTTTCTGTCAGGTCCAGCAGAGTATATTATCATTACTTTATCATCTTTATTATACGCTACAAGGTATGGATGTCCCCATGGGTCAAGAGGCGTGTCATACATTTCAGATGCACTTGGCAGAGACCATCCTGAAGCATCAATCGTAGGCAGGCTCCCTTTGCTTTCACTGAAAACAGAATTCGGCTGGAAAACCATATAAGGTCCATCCCATGGGAGTTCCTGAGTTATTTCACTTTCTTTCCCAGTGTCGTCTTCGTTGGTAACGATATTAAAATAAACCTTTGTATTTCCAGTGTAAGAAGCATATAAACGGGTATCACTACCATTCAGATCGCATAATCTCACATAATAACCTATGTCATTTTTTGCGGTTATTACAGCGCTTGCAATCGCAGCCATTTCATTTTTTGCTTTATCCCTTGCTGCCTTTGCCCTTGCTTTTCTTAAAGCAGGCAAAAGCATCGCAGCAAGCATCGCAATAATAACCATCACAACAACAAGTTCAATCACTGTAAAAGCCTTTTTTTTCATAATCATTCCTTGTTTTTATTGTCCCCAATGGGACTGTACGCCATCTCCAACAATATCAATGCTGTTTCCTGTTTCTTTGCATGCAACATTTACAGCAGGTGTACTAGAAGGCCCGTTAGTACCATTATAATAAACAACCTTTGTCTGAAGAATCCACATTGTTGAACCATCAAGATACTGAACGTTCATTCCAAATTTGTGATTTCCATAATCATTAGCAGAACTAACAAATATCCCTTTATCACTTATTACAGGAACAGGTTTTGAACAATTGTTTCCTGTTGTCAGACCAAAAACAAAGGCATAAGAATTGTTCCAGTTTGAAGCATCTATGTTGTCAGGCGACCTTATGCCTCGTGATATTGTTGATGGACACCAGAATGTCTGCGGTGTTTTGATAAAATTCGGGTATATGCCGTTATCTTTATTATAAATCTGTTCTGGATATTCTGGATACTTTTCATAGTTATCTTCAGCATACATTTCAAAGGCAGACATCATCTGGCGCAAATTGTTAAGGCAGGTTGTTCTTCTGGCTCTTTCTCTGGCGCCTGCGAGTGCAGGAAGAAGCATTGCCGCAAGTATTGCTATGATTGCTATGACAATAAGTATTTCAACAAGAGTGAATCCATTTTTTTCTCGCTTCATCAATCACCTCCTCCGCTACCTGTGCCTTCTCCTCCACCGCCTGAAAGACTCAGGGCAATTTTTATCAAAGGCATAAACAATGAAATGACAATAAATCCAACGACAACACCAAGACAGACAATCAGGATTGGTTCAAGCATTGATGTCATTGCAGCGACAGCAGCATCAACCTCTGCCTCGTATGCATCTGCAACCTTTTCAAGCATTGAATCCATTGCACCTGTTTCTTCTCCAACAGCAATCATATTTGTTACCATTGGAGGGAATGCTCCTGTCCTCAGCATTATCCCCGAAATTCCTTCCCCTTCTCGCACACGGTTCCTAACTTCATTGATGGCATTGGAAATAACCTCATTCCCCACAGTATCCCGTACAATCTGAAGCGACTGAAGTATTGGCACACCGCTTGTTATAAGAGTTGCAAATGTTCTTGCAAAACGGGCAATAATTGTTTTTGAGATAACAGGGCCGAATATAAAAAGTCGTAGTTTCACCTTGTCTATGAGGTACTTTGTAAACTTAATCTTATTTGCAACACGGTAAACAATTGCAAGAGCAAAAATAAAGGCAACAATCAGGTATGAGCGCTCTGCCATAAGTTTTGACATCTTGATCAGAAGTTTTGTTGTAGGTGGAAGATCTCCAACCTCCATATCTTCAAAGATCTTGGTAAATGACGGAACAATCTTAACCATTATAAATGTCAGAATGCCAATCATAACAACAATGACAACACTGGGATAAGCCATTGCTGACTTGATTTTGCCTCTGAGTTTTGCCTCTTTTTCCATAAACTCTGCAAGCCGGCTCAGGACTGCTTCAAGGGCTCCTCCTGCCTCACCAGCTCTGACCATTGCAACATAGATTCTTGGAAAGCTTGATGGAAATTTTGTGAGTGCTTCAGAAAAGAGTGCTCCCTGTTCAATTTCGTTTGCAACGCGGTTAAGAACCTTTGCAGCACCGCCTTTTCTCTGTTGTTCAAGAACCTTCAGTGCTCTCAAAAGCGGAAGTCCTGAACCAATAAGAGTTGCAAGCTGTCGGGTGATGACCATCAACTCTTTTGGTTTTATCCTGTTTCCGCCGAGAAACGGAAGATTTATATTGATGCCGCCTGCTGATTTTTTCTTCGCGGGTGTTTTCTGGGTTGCCTGTTTTGTTGATGGTGCCTGTTTCTTCCGTTCAGAAGACCTTCCTACACCTATGCTTGTCACATAATAGCCCATATTCTTCAGTTTGCCTATTGCGTCCTGTGAGCTTGATGCCTCAATAGAGCCACTTACTGCTTTTCCCGATGCATCCATTCCCGTGTACTGGAAGTTTGCCATCGTTTGCTCCTTTTCCCTTCAACATATATTACCCTTTATTCAGAAATAAGTAAATAGCAGCATCAACCATATCCGTGGACTTCCTTGATAACCTCCTCTACAGACGTAATTCCCAGGTGAATTTTTTCAATTCCATCATCAACAAGTGTTTTCATATTGCATTCCTGCACGGCAATATCCCTTATTTCACCAAGTGGTCTTTTTTCAAGAACAGCCCGCCAGAGATTTTCATTCGGGACAAGAATTTCAAAAATTCCTGTCCTTCCTTTATATCCGCCCCTGCAGAATGGACAGCCGACCGGTTTATAGAATTTCATCTGTTCAACCTTTTCATCAGGAACGCCGAGTTCAATTATTTCCTGTTTTGTAGGTCTGTATTCTTCCTTGCATCTCGGACACAGAACCCTTACAAGCCGCTGTGCGATAATGCCCTCTATTGTTGATGCAAGAAGAAATGGTTCAACCTTCATATCAACAAGCCGCATGATTGTTGTCGGTGCATCATTTGTATGGAGTGTACTCAAAACAAGATGTCCTGTCAGTGATGATTGTATTGCCATCTGGGCTGTGTCAAAATCGCGGACTTCTCCAACAAGAATAATATCAGGGTCCTGACGGAGAATGCTTCTGATACAGGCAGCGAATGTAAGTCCTATGCTTTCTTTGACTGGTACCTGTATGGCTCCGTCAAGCATGTATTCAACAGGGTCCTCTGTTGTGATAAGTTTGACTTCGGGCGTATTGAGCTTTCTCAAAAGAGCATACAGGGTTGTGGTTTTTCCACAGCCGGTAGGCCCTGTCGCAAGAATAATGCCATGCGGCTTATGGATTAAATTCTCAACAATGTCCATTTCTTGCTTGAGAAGACCAAGGTTTTCCATATCAAATATTGTCTTGCCCCTGTCAAGGACGCGGATTGCAAGGCATTCACCAAAAACAGTCGGCACAGTGTTTACACGTAAATCCACAGGTCTTCCCATAACAGACAATTCAATACGGCCATCCTGAGGCAGACGTCTTTCAGCAATATCCATTGAAGCCATGATCTTGAACCTGCAAAACAATGCAAAAGAAAGTCCTTTTGGAGGGTGAACCATATCATAGAGAACACCATCAACCCTGTATCTGACCCTGAAATCATTTTCAAATGGTTCAAGATGAACGTCTGAAGCATTGTCCCTTACTGTCTGGAGAAGAATAAGGTCAAAAAGTTTTACAACTGGAGGCAGTGATGCTATTTCTTCCAGGCTTGTAATGGTTGCATATTCTCCCTGTGCAGACGCAATTGTTTCAAGTTCTTCCATTTCACTCATATCCTGAGAAATCCACTTGATAAGGTCATCAATCGTTTCTATTTCCGAACCATAATAGATATTTATGTTTTCTTTTATGTCTTCTTCGTCGGCAAGAACCATTTTTATTTTGTAGCCAAGGATAAAGGATATGTCATCCTGTATCTTCAAACTGAGGGTATCTCCAACAGCAAGTGTGAGCACATTTTTTTCAAGTTTTATCGGAACCACAGTATATGTTTTTGCAAGGGCAGATGGGAAAACATTTATGGCATTTTTGTCAATGACAGTATTCTTCAAGTCAATCATCTCAATACCTGCCTGCATACTAAGAACTTTTTTCAGATCTTTTTCATCAACATATCCTTTTTCAACAAGAATTCTTCCAAGAAAACGACCTGACTTTATCTGTTCTTTCAGGGCGTCTTCAAGTTCCTTTTCTGTCAGAAGCCCTGCTTCTATCAGCATCTCACCAAGAAGTTTTCTTTCGGCCATTTTACTCTTGCACCTCTTTCTGATTTCCTAATTCTATACTCTCACCGTATTTTCTTGAAGCGAGTTTTTCGTCAATCACGCCTTCAGCAGCAAGCTGAAGTTTGACCTGCTCAGGGTCATGACTGTAAATCATGACATCTTCAAAGGATATTTTCCCTTCCTTGAATAATCTTATCAGAAATGCATCAAGCGTGATCATGCCCATCTTCATTCCTGTCTGGATATCTGACAGGATTCTGTATGTTTTTCTTTCACGAATAAGGTTCTGAATTGAAGGAGTCGCAATCATAATCTCAAATGCAGCAACTCTTCCTGGCTTATCAATTCTTTTAAGAAGAATCTGGGATATTACAGCAAGTATTGATACAGAAAGCATAACCCTGATTTGTTCCTGCTGTGCTACAGGGAAGACATTTACAATTCTGTCAATGGTGCGGGTTGCACCTGTTGTATGAAGGGTGCCGAATACAATGTGACCTGTTTCAGCAGCAGTGATTGCTGCTTCAATTGTTTCAAGGTCTCTCATTTCCCCGACAAGGAATACATCAGGATCTTGCCTTAAGCCTCTTCTGAGTGCTTCTGCAAATGAGGGAACATCAACACCAAGTTCTCTTTGAGTAATGATTGAACGTTTGTGAGGGTGATAATACTCAATAGGGTCTTCTATTGTGATGATATGGTGGTCCATATGGGTATTCATATAGTCAATCATTGAAGCGAGAGACGTTGTTTTTCCCGAACCAGTAGGGCCGGTGACAAGTATCAGACCCCGTGGTCTTGTCAAAAGGTACCTCATTGTTCTTTCTTCAAGACCAAGCTCTTCAAATGTCAAAAATTTATACGGAATCAATCGCAATGCCATTGCAATGTGTCCGCGCTCCTTGAAAACAGAAACCCGGAACCTTGCTATATCCTTGAAGGCAAAACCAAAGTCAGTTCCACCAACCCTCTGAAGTTCTTCCTGGTGTTCCCTTGATGTGATAGCTTTCATATAGTTGACTGTGTCTTCGGGCGTGAGTGGATCAGAGTCCATCTTTACAAGACCTCCGTGATGTCTCATCATTGGCGGAAGCCCCACATTTATGTGCAGGTCAGCTGCATTTTCCCTGACAATCATTTCAAGGAGTTCTTCAATTGGTTTTGGCATCAGCCCTCCGATCCGGCAACTTCAATAACTTCCTGAAGTGTTGTCATTCCAAGTTTCACCTTTCTGAATCCATCGTCTCTCATTGTTGACATTCCGCTTCTGCGTGCTTCCTTTTTCAGTTCTTCTGCTGTTGCCCTTTTCATTGTGAGATTTCGCAGTTCATCGGTCATAACAAAAATTTCAAATATTGCTATTCTGCCTGTGAAACCTGTGAAATTGCATTCAGGGCATCCCCTCGGTTCGTATATTGTCACTTTTTCGTCATCCTTTATATTGAGGAGGTTTCTTGTCTGTTCATCCGGTTCAACCGGTTGTTTGCAGTACTTGCAGAGAACCCTTACAAGCCGCTGTGCCATAACTCCCTGAACTGAAGAGGAAACAAGAAACGGTGGAACACCAAGGTCAATAAGACGGGTAATGGCGCTTGGTGCATCATTTGTATGTAATGTGCTGAAAACAAGATGTCCTGTGAGTGCGGCGCGCAGGGCTATGTCGGCTGTTTCAAAATCACGAATTTCACCGACAAGAATCACGTCAGGTGACTGACGAAGGAATGCACGAAGAACAGAAGCGAAGGTCAGCCCTATTTCTGGTCTTACAGGTGTCTGATTGATGCCCGGTATCTGATATTCAACCGGCTCTTCAACCGTCATAAGTTTTCTGTCAATTGTGTTCAGTTTTTTTAGGGATGCGTAAAGTGTTGTTGTTTTCCCCGAGCCTGTAGGTCCTGTAACAAGAAGCAGTCCTCCTGAATACTTGAGAAGGTTCTCCCATACCTTTCGGTCTTCTTCCATAAAACCAAGCTGCTCAAGATCTTTGAGTGCTGTTGTTTTATCAAGAATTCTCAAAACAACACTTTCTCCATAAATCCCTGGAAGTGTGGAAACACGAAAATCTATCGGTCTTCCGCCTATGTCAAGCATTATTCTTCCATCCTGAGGAAGCCGCTTTTCAGCAAGGTCCATTTTTGCCATAAGCTTTACACGAGCAATTACTGCTCTTTCAATTCTTTTTGGAGGGCTGACAACCTCATACAGGACACCATCAATTCTGAATCTCACCCTGAACTTTTTTTCAAGTGGTTCAAGATGAATATCACTTGCCCTTCTACGAAGTGCTTCAACGAATATCAGGTTCACAATTTTGACAACCGGTGCCTGAAGTGCAAGGGCTTCTTCATCTTCATCTGTTATAATCTCTTCATCTTCAAGCGACTCAATGGTGTCTGCACTTCCAACCTCCTGCAGCATTCCGGTGAGGTCTACTATGTCCTGTTGTTCAAAGTATTTTGCTATCAACTGGTCTATTTCGTTTGGAAAGGTAACAACTATTTCAATGTCGTTCGGGATATTGAGAATCTTCTTAAAATAATCGCTGGCTATGATATTTATCGGGTCATCCGTAACAAGAACGAGCTTCTGGTCCTCTCTGATTTCCCAGGGTATAATTCTGTGTTTCTTGGCAAATGATGGAGATATAAGGTTTATTACATCGGGTGGGATCTCCCTTAGGGGCAAATTCTGTTGAACTATTCCAAGCTGAAAAAAGAGTGTCGTAGGTATGTCACCAAAAGGCAACAGCCCCATGTTCTGGAATATTTCCTTCAGAGGTCTATCCGTGGTTTCCTGTTCCTGCAGGGCTTTTTCAATTGCCTGCTTGTCCCACAGTCCGATGTTCTGGATTATGGTTGTAATCTCTCTCTTAGTTGGCATATAAAATAAAAATACCTCAAAATCAGGAGGATGTCAACTGAAAATGTTTTCAAACAGACACTACATTTTTTCTGGCTTTGATATGCCAAGAAGTTCCAGTCCATTATGCATTACAGTGAGAAAACATTTTACAAGAGCCAATCGTGCACATGAAACCTTACGGTTTTCATCAACAACCCTGAATTTTTGATAGTATGAATGAAAGGCACCAGCCAGCTCAAGAATATAATGGGCAATTTTTGAAACCTCAAGAGTTCTTGCTGATTGTTCAACGGTTAGTGGGAAATTTTTCAGTTTTTTAAGTATCTCAATCTCATCTTCTTCTTTAAGCAGAGAAAAATCTGCACCGGCAACTTCATCATCTGTAAAATGTCTTTCTCTTGCGAACATCATGATGTGTTTGGCACGGACAAATGCATACTGGATGTAGTAGACAGGATTTTCCTCTGTTTTTTTCTTTGCCAGTTCCAGGTCAAAGTCAAGATGACTTTCAGCCCTTCTGAAAAGGAAGAAAAACTTTGTTGCATCAGGTCCGACCTCGTCCATTAATTGTCTGAGTGTGATAAATTGTCCCTTTCTTGTTGACATTGAAAGTTTTTCTTTACCTCTGTATAGGGTTGTGAGTTGCACTATTATTATGCGAAGCTTTTCAGGAGAAAAACCGCATGCTGCAACAGCGGCTTTTATTCTCGGCACATAGCCGGCGTGGTCAGGTCCCCACAGATTAATGAGCATATCATACCCCCTCTGAATCTTGTCTGCGTGATATGCAATGTCAGGGGCAAGATACGTGTATGAGGAGTCCTGTTTTATCAGAACCCTGTCCTTATCATCACCGAATGCTGTTGACCTGAACCACAGTGCGCCGTCCGCACGATAAACAAATTCTTTTTTTTTGAGCTGCTCAATAATTTTTTCAACACTTCCGCTGGATCTCAGATGCTTTTCTGAAAACCACCTGTCAAAGTGAACTGAGAAATCTTTCAGGTCGTCTTTTATCGTTTGAAGTATCTTTTCCCTTGCGACATTCTCAAAAAAAACATTATCCCTGTTTTCACATCCTTCAGGCAGTTTCCTCGCGATATCTTTCATATAGTTTCCGCGATACCCATCCTCAGGTATTTCAGCAGGTATACCTTTCATCTGGAGGTAATGCGCCTTCAACGAAATTCCGAGAAGTTCCATCTGTCTTCCGCAGTCATTAAGGTAGTACTCTCTGTCAACCTTATATCCTGAGAAAGAAAGTATTCTGCTTATTGCTTCACCAAATGCTGCCTGTCTTCCGTGAGCAATTGTCAGAGGACCTGTTGGATTTGCACTCACAAATTCAACGAGAATCTTTTTGTTTTGCCCGTAAGGGGACTTTCCATACTCATGTTTTCTTGAAAGAATTTCAGATATTGTTGAATATATCAGCCGGTCTTTAAGGAAAAAATTTATGAATGAATTTTTTTCTTCAATTTTTTCAAAGTTTTCTTTTATCCACTCATCCTGCTGTATAAGATGAATTATTTTTTTTGTATCAGGTTTTTTTTGCGATGGATCCTGCATCTTAAAGGCAACATTTGTTGAGAAGTCCCCGAATTCTTTTCTTGCAGCAGGGAAAACATTGAACCTGTCAATCTTATACCCGGCTTCGCTCAAGATTTTCTCAAGGTGGACCTTCAAGTCGTGGGGTTTCATTGTTTTTTTTCTCCTTCAATTTCCTTCAGGATCTCTTCAACCTTTGTTGCGGGATTTCTGTCTTCAGCGAATTCAATTTCAGGTGTGAAACGGGTTTCAAGTTTCTTGCTCAGGATATGTCTGACAAAGCCAGAAGCATTGGCAAGTCCCTTTAATGATTCTTTCTGCTGTTTCTCGTTTCCAAATGTGCTTACGTAAATTGTTGCATGTTTTCTGTCTGTGCTTAACTTTACATTTGTAATTGTGATAAAACCAATCCTCGGGTCAGACAATTCTTTCTGGATAATTTGATTGATCTCGTGTTTCAGAATACTTGCGAACTTCAAATTTTTTATGTTTCTGTCAGATGACATTTTTTCTCCTGGTTAACAACACATCTATTTTATGTTAAAATTGAAAAGATGGAAAGAAATCTTACCCGTCTTGCTGGCATAGGGCTTCTTGGAATAACAGTATACCTTTTTTTGTGCCTGATTTCCTACAGTCCGTCAGACCCGTGTCCTGGATTCTGTCAGTTTGGCTATCCTGTCAATAGTTTTCCTGCGAATTTTGGAGGAAAATTCGGAGCAAATATATCCGCATTGATGTTTTTTCTGTTCGGCTGGATTTCATATATCTGCCTTGCGGCAATGTTTCTATATGCGTGGTCAAAAACATGGAAGAAACTGCAGTTTTCTACATTTGAGATTGTTGGGTGCATTATTTTTATTTTTGCGCTGGCAGGTCTTGTGGAATCTGTACATAGTTCAATTTATTCTTCCGGTTCAGATATTTTTCCTGCAGGCGGAATTGCAGGGTTTTTGATAAGCCGCGGCGTTGGTTCGTATTTTGGGATAAAGGGTGGCTTTTTCCTTCTCGCAATAACCAGCATTGGGCTGTTCATTTCATCATCAAGGATTTTCTATTCACCTTTTGAGGATGTCGTTGAGATGGTTTCAAACGTGTTCAGGCCTGAACCTGTTTTCACTCCTAAACCGCAGGCAAGACGAAGAATAAGAAACAAGCCGCCTGTTGTTTCTGATCAGCAGCAGGTTAAGCAAGAAGTCAAGCCAGAGATTCAGACATCTTCAAGAACCATTGTCCCTGAACCAAAGGAGGAAGTTATAACAGATGTTGTGAGGGTTCAGCCACAGGCAAAAGCATCCTCTCATAAACAGATGACAGTCAACGGAAAGAAGTATCAGATTCCTTCTGTTTCTTTGCTGAAGGCCGCAAAACAACCTGAGAAAGAGACAGAAAAAGACCTGAGGGTTTATGCACAGGTTATAGAGGAAACACTGAGTGATTTCGGAATAGAGGGAGAAGTGGTTAACTTCACGCAGGGTCCAAGAGTTACTCTTTATGAAGTTCAGCCGGCACCCGGAATTCCTCTTGCAAAAGTTACCAAACTTGCAGATAACATTGCAATGAGTTTGAAAGCAAGTCCAATAAGAATGGTTGCTCCTATTCCAGGCAAATCAACGATTGGTATTGAGGTACCGAACAGAGAGATTTCAATAGTGTGCCTGCGGGAAATTCTTGAAAGTAGAGAATTTCAGAATTCTCCATCAAAGCTGACAATGGCAATAGGGAAAAATATACTCGGCAAGCCAGTCATATCAGACCTGAAGATAATGCCGCATCTTTTGATTGCCGGGGCGACAGGTTCGGGTAAGACTGTCTGTCTTAATTCACTTATTACCAGCATACTTTTTAAGGCATCGCCTTGGGAAGTGAAGTTTCTGATGATTGATCCCAAGATGGTTGAGCTTGTTATTTATAATGATATTCCGCACCTGATACTCCCTGTGATAACCGACATAAAGAAAGCAGTTAACTCATTGAAGTGGCTCATAAGAGAAATGGACCGCAGGTATCACCTCTTTGCAGAAGCAAAGGTAAGAAATATAGAGTCCTATAATGCAGAGTCAGAAGAAAAACTTCCATATATTGTGGTTGTTGTTGATGAACTTGCTGACCTTATGCTTATTGCGAGAAATGAAATTGAAAACAGTATCATAAGATTGACGGCTCTTTCAAGGGCTGCAGGTATTCATCTGCTTCTTGCAACCCAGAGGCCTTCCGTAAATGTTATCACCGGTATAATAAAGGCAAATCTGCCCTGCAGGATTGCCTTTCAGGTTTCTTCCAAGTTTGATTCGCAGACGATTCTTGATTCAAAGGGAGCAGAAAAACTTCTCGGAAGAGGTGACCTTCTTTTTATCCCACCAGGCAGGTCCCATCCTGTAAGGGCTCAGGGTGGATTTGTCAGCGATGAAGAACTTGAAGGTTTGACCGATTTCATAAAGGCACAGGCAAAGCCAGAGTACAGGATGGAGATTCTTGAACAGACGTCTGAAACTCAAGAACCGTCCTCAATAAGTGGGGGATTTTCAGGTTCAGAAGATGATGAGCTTTACACAAGAGCAGTGAGGATTGTCCTTGAAACAAGAATTGCATCAATTTCTATGCTGCAGAGACGTCTTGAAATAGGATTCAACAGGGCAGCAAGATTAATAGAAAGGATGGAAACAGAGGGAATAGTCGGACCCTACAGAGAAGGCAAGCCCAGAATAATTCTCAAGGGTACGATTCAAGATAAAGGCGATGACCAGACCAATCCATGAAATTCTTAAGGAAGCCCGTTTGAAAAAAGGCGTTGACCTTGAAAGGGCTTCCAGAGATACCTTTATTCCTTTGAGATTTTTGAAGGACATGGAAGAAGGCAACTGGCAGGATTTCCCGTCTTTTGTCCATAAGATTGGATTTTTGAAAAAATACCTGACATATCTGAAGGTACCGCAGGAAATCATAGGTGATTATTCTGAGTTCAAACCACCTGAAGATGAGATGGGAGATAAAGAACAAATCGGTGTCATTAAGAAAGAAACCAGATTGCCCATATATATTCTGACGGGTCTCATTCTAATTTTTGGTGCGGTTTTGTTGATGTTTCGCTGGGTTCGGTCCGGGCAACCCGACACAAAGATTTCAGAACAGTCAGGCAGTTTTGAGATTACAGAGGGCAAATCATCCGGGATACTGCTGAAAGCATCCGAAGATGTGTGGGTAAGGGTTATCTCTGATGGCAGGAAAACTCTTGAAAGAACCCTCAAGAAAGATGATGCTGTTGAAATATCTGGCCAGAAAATAAATATAAGGGCAGGCAACGCAGGCGGACTTTTGATAGAAAAAGATGGGAAGACAAGCGGCCCTTTAGGGAAAACAGGTCAGGTTATTGAGATTAATATTGAAGGTGGCTTATTTACTCCATGAAAAAAATCTGCGTGATAACCCTCGGGTGTCCAAAAAATCTTGTGGATTCTGAAAGAATTGTAGGTGTTGCGGGCAGTTCTGGATGTGCAATTACAACAGATATCAAGGAAGCCGACTATGTCATACTGAATACCTGTTCTTTTATAAGACCTGCGCTTCTGGAGGCAAGAAGAACAATTTCAAGATTGAAAAAACTGAAAGAAAAGTTTTTTTTCAAACTGATAATCGCTGGATGTCTGCCAGCAAGAAGTCCTGAGTTTCTCTTGATGGATAATGGAATAGATGGAGTAATCGGTCCATACAACATTTCAAGAATTCCTGAACTTTTAAGGGATATTGATTCAGGCAGAAAGGCTGATATCATTGAATATGAACGCATAAGACATTTCTGCCATCTGCCGAGAGCTGTTTCAACCTGGCCCTATGCATATCTCAAGATTACCGAGGGTTGCAGCAACATGTGTTCATATTGCACAATTCCATTAATACGGGGTCGTCTTGTAAGTTTCCCAGAGAGGGAAATACTGAAGGAGGCAGAGTTTCTCTTCCAGATAGGGATTAAGGAACTGATTGTTATCGGGCACGATATAACATCGTATGGAAAGGATACAAAACGGGATAGTGTTGTGAATCTTTTAAGAAGGATTGCAGATATCGGGTTTCGCTGGATACGACTGATGTATCTTCATCCTGCTGGAATAACAGATGAACTCCTTGAATTGGTGAATGACAATCCCTGTTTCTGCAGATATCTTGATATCCCCATTCAGCATATAAATCCTGTCATTTTAAGAAAAATGAATAGACCAGCAATCAACTACAAAAGGTTTTTTGAATATATAAGAAACTCTGTTCCAGGGGTATGTCTCCGCACCACTTTAATGGTTGGTTTTCCCGGGGAAACTGACAGGATTTTTGATGAACTTGTGGAATTTGTTGAAGAAACAAGATTCCAGCGACTCGGCGCTTTTGTTTTCAGCCCTGAAAAAGGCACAAAGGCATTCTTGATGTCGGGCCAGGTTTCGCCTGAGAAAAAACAGGCAAGACTGAAAATCCTGATGAGTGTCCAGGGAAAGATAAACAGACAGATTTCATCCTCTTTTGTCGGCAGCACTGTTGAGGTTCTTGTAGAAAAAAAGATGGACGACCATTTTGAGGGAAGGACAAGAATGGATGCTCCTGATATTGACTGCAAGGTAAGATTCAAAGGAAGAGCAAACCCAGGAGATATTGTCAGGGTAAAAATTCACAGAAGTTCCACATATGTTCTTCACGGCAGGGTTGTTTCCTGATGGTTGAAAATCCTTGATAATTTGACACTTTGGACAGTTTCCCTTATAATATTAAAGATACGGAGTTGTAACATTTTTTGTTTTGACTGAGTGGTGAAAAACCGTTTTTGATTTTTTGAGGGCCTTGATTATGAAAAAAGAATTGCTGGTATTGCTTGATTACTGGGAAAAAAACAAGGGAGTTTCAAAAGAATTCCTCATTTCCTCCCTTGAACAGGGCCTGTCAGCGGTCTATAGAAAAAAGGCATTTCTTAAGGAGAATGTGAAGGTCAAAATAGACCCTGAAACAGGGGATATTTACTTTGTTGACGAAAAGGGAAAGCATGTTGAATCTCCTTCTTTTCCATGGGAAAGAATAGCCGCCCAGACAGCAAAACAGATTTTGATTCAAAAAATTCGTGAAGCAGAAAAAGCGGCAATTTACAATGAGTTCAAGAAGATTGAAAATCATATTCTGAGTGGACGTGTTGAGCGGTTTGAAACAGGAAACATTGTTGTTTCGCTTGGAAAAGCAGAAGCCCTTCTGCCTCAGAAGCACCTTTTGCCATATGACAGGTATCATATAGGGGATTCTGTGAAGGGTTTGATTCTTGAAGTTCGTCGGCCGAATAAAGGTATATATCCTATTATTATGTCCAGAACAGCAACTGATTTTGTTAGAAGGCTGCTTGTTGATGAGATACCAGAGATAAGGGATGAACTTGTTGAAATAAAAGCAATTGCAAGGTTTCCAGGGGATTTGACAAAGGTTGCGGTGTATTCTTCTGACCCAAGAATAGACCCTGTTGGAACATGCATAGGCGACAGGGCTGGCAGAATAAAAAATATTATGAAAGAGATCGGCGGCGAAAAAATAGAGATTATGAAATGGGACCCTGATCCTGAAAAATTTACAGCAAATGCGTTGCTTCCGGCAAAATGTGAAAGGGTTGTTTTTGACAGGGCAAAAAATGAGGCAACAGTGTGGGTTGCAAAAGATCAGCTGTTTGTTGCAATAGGGAAAAAAGGTCAGAATGTACGGCTTTCGTGCAAACTGACCGGATGGAACATAATTGTCAACAGGGCAGAAGGAGAAGGTCCGGCAACAGTGCTTCTCGGCATCAGCGAAGAACTTGCGAACCGCCTCAAGGAATCTGGCTATGAAACAATAAAGGCTCTCAGCAAAGCAGACAGTGCAGAGATTTCCTTATCCACGGGTATTCCCGAAGAGGAAGCAAGGGAATTGATTGAAAGGGCAGCTCAACATATAAAAGATACACAGCCGAATGGCATTGAAAACAGTTCGGAGAATAATAAATGAGAGTTTATCAGTATGCAAGACAGATAAAGATTTCGCCAAAACATCTCATGGAGATTTGCGAGAAGGCAGGGATTAAAGGTAAGACCTATGTCAGTGGACTCAAGGACGAAGAAATTTCTATTATCAAGGAATACATAAAAAAGAGTAAACTTGCAGGAAAATCTATAGTTTCAGATGGAACAGACACAGTTGGCGAACTTGCTTCAAAACTCAGTATTTCTGCCGCGGATATTATAAAACAGCTCTCAGACCTCGGCATTAATGCAAAAATCAACGACAGAATAGGAACTGATAATATCAAGAAACTCTGCGATGCTCTTGGCATTCTTGTTGAAATCAGGAAAACGAAAGAAAGTTATCTTGCCGGTACTGCAAGAGAGACAGAGAAAGAACTTGTGCCACGAGCACCTGTTGTCACCGTTATGGGTCATGTTGACCACGGTAAAACAACAATTCTTGACTTCATCCGCAAATCAAATGTCGCAGCCCGCGAGTTTGGACAGATTACCCAGAAAATAGGTGCGTACAGGGTTAACATGAAGGAAGGCACCATAGTTTTTATAGACACTCCGGGCCATGAGGTATTTACAGCGATGAGGTCTCGCGGTGCAAGTTTGACGGATATTGTTGTTCTTGTTGTTGCAGCCGATGAAGGTGTAAAACAACAAACAGTGGAAGCAATCAATCACTGCAAGGCAGCGGGTGTGCCAATTATAGTTGCCGTCAATAAGATTGACAAACCAAACGCAAATCCTGATGCAGTAAGAAAACAGCTGAGTAATTACGGGCTGGTTCCCGAAGAATGGGGTGGACAGACGGTTTTTCTTGATGTCTCCGGAGTAACCGGTCAGAACATCAAGGAATTGCTGGAAATTATACTTCTTATGGGTGAGATGATGGAACTCAGGGCAAATCCCGAAAGACCTGCGGAAGGTATTGTGCTTGAGGCATATCTTCATAAACAGAAGGGTCCGGTTATACATCTTCTTGTTCAGAACGGAACTCTGAATATCGGCGATTTTTTTGTATGTGGTACCGCGTGGGGCAAGGTTAGGGCGATGTTTGATGAGAATGGGAACCGTCTTGAAAAAGCAGGACCTTCAACGCCTGTTGAACTTCTTGGTGCAAGTTCAGCAGTTGTTCCCGGCGACAAACTTGCAGTTGTTGGTTCTGAAGCAGATGCAAGAAAATCTGCTGAAGCAAAAATCCAGGAGCAGAAGTCCGGACAGGATAAGGCACAGAAGCAGATTACACTGGAAGATCTTCAGAGACAGATTGTTCAGGGTTCTCTTAAAGAATTGAAAATTATTCTCAAAACTGATTCAATAGGTTCTCAGGAGGCAATAAAATCATCTGTTGAAAAACTTGGTGCTCGAGATTCTGATAAACCAGGAATCACTGTTAACCTTATACACTGCGGTCTTGGAACAGTGAATGAATCAGACATCCTTCTTGCAGTTTGTTCAAAGGCACTCATAGTCGGTTATAATGTCGGTATTGACTCAAAGGCCGAGAAACTTGCAAAACAGCAAGGTATTGAAATAAAGATGTACCGGCTTGTGTATGACCTTATTGAGGATGTAAAGAACACGCTTGAAGGAATGAGAAAACCTCAGGAGGTTGAGGTAATGGTCGGGCAGGCACTTGTCAAACAGATTTTTAAAATAGGCAAGAATCAGTCTGTTGCCGGCTGTCTTGTTGTTGACGGAAAAATAGTGAGAGACGCAAGAATCAAAATAGTGAGAAACGGAAGATTCGTGTTTGAAGGTTTTCTGACAAGTTTGAAGAGGTTCAAAAATTCGGTTCGCGAGGTGGGTGTAAATACAGAATGCGGAATAGGCATCTCTAACTTTAGCGATTTTCAAGCCGGGGACATAATCCAGGCGTATCAAAAAGTTCCAGAGGGAACAAAGGTATGAACACAGGGTGCGTTTTCTGCAAGATTTCAGAAGATAAAATTCAGGCCAGGAAAATATACCAGAGCAATGATATTATTGCATTTCACGATATTAATCCCCAGGCACCTGTCCATGTTCTTGTTATCCCCCGCAGACATATAAGAAATCTGCTTGAGGCAGACGAGCAAGATGCATCTCTCATCGGCAGGATGCTTATTGTTACAACGCAGATTGCAAAACAACTGAATATTGCAGAAAGTGGATACAGGATTGTTATAAATACAAACAGAAATGCAGGACAGAGTATTGACCATCTTCATATTCATCTTCTTGGTGGACGTGCTATGCAGTGGCCACCGGGTTGATGCCAGCCATCTATGAACACAGTGCGAGTTGGGAATTGCGTTTTCGGCGGTCCGGAATTATGTTTGATAGCGGGTCCGTGTGTTCTTGAAGGCAAGTCCATTGCTTTCAGGATTGCCGAGCATCTGAAAAAGTTAACAGAACATCTTGATATTGGTTATGTTTTTAAGGGCTCGTTTGACAAGGCAAACAGGAGTTCCATCAAATCATATAGAGGTCCTGGGATTGAAGAGGGGCTAAGTATTCTGTCTCTTGTCAGGGAAAAAGTTGGGGTGCCTGTTCTTACTGATGTTCACTGTGTCAGTCAGGTCGCACCTGTTTCGGAGGTTGTGGACATAATTCAGATTCCTGCTTTTTTATGCAGACAGACAGACCTTCTCATCAGTGCAGGAAAAACCGGAAAACCTGTTAATGTAAAAAAGGGACAGTTTATGTCGCCGTGGGAAGCCAGAAATATTGTTGAAAAGCTAACTGCCTCCGGCTGCAAGAAAATTCTTTTGACAGAAAGAGGGACAAGTTTCGGTTATAATAACCTTGTGGTTGATTTTCGTTCTCTGCCAGTAATGCGTTCTTTCGGCTGGCCTGTTATTTTTGATGGGACTCACAGCGTGCAGCAGCCAGGTGCACTTGGAGGTTCAACAGGTGGAAACAGGGAATTTGTTCCGTATCTTTGCAGGGCAGCAGTTGCTGCTGGATGCGATGGGATTTTTCTTGAGGTTCATCCTGAACCGGACAAAGCGCCTTCTGACGGTCCCAACATGGTTGCTTTGTCTTCAATCAAAGAAATCCTTCAACAACTTGTGAAAATTCGGGATACCGTCAGAAAAATAGGGCAATGAAAACGGAAAAACCATTAGATAAGAAAAGAATTATTTCTGAAGCCAGGAGAGTGATTGACACCGAAATCTCAAATCTTCTTGGTGCCCGTAAATGTCTCGGTAGTGGGTTTGTCAGAGCAATTGAGCTTCTCTCTTCCTGCAAGGGCAAGGTTATTGTGACAGGCATCGGTAAAAGCGGAATTATAGGAAGAAAAATTTCAACAACCCTTGCCAGCACAGGTACTCCATCAACATTTTTGCATCCGGGAGAAGCCATCCACGGAGACCTTGGAATGGTGAGCAAAACAGATATTGTTATTGCCATTTCAAACAGTGGAGAAACAGAGGAAATTCTAAGAATCATACCATCCCTGAAAAAAATTGGTGTCCCCATCATCAGTATAACATCAAGTCCTGACAGTTCTCTTGGATTGCAAAGCTCAATTGTTCTGGAAACAGGACCCATGTGCGAGGCCGATCCATTTTCTCTTATTCCCACTTCCAGCACAACAACTGCCCTTGTTCTTGGAGATGCTCTGGCAATTACACTTCTTACGATCAAGGGTTTTCAAAAAGAGGACTATGCATTCTATCATCCGGGCGGAAATCTTGGAAGACGGTTGATGCTGAAGGTGAAGGATGTCATGCAGACAGGAAGCAGAATTCCCTCTGTCTATGAGGATAGCAGAATGGAAGATGCCATTTTAGAGATAAACAGGAAAAACCTTGGATTTACCCTGGTTCTGGATAAGAAATCAAAGGTTGTCGGCATTATTACTGATGGAGACCTGCGAAGGATGCTTGCCAGAAAAAAGGATATCTACAGTATGAAAGCAAAGGATTGTATGACGCGAAATCCACTCGGCATCACTGAGGACAACCTCGCTGTTAGTGCCCTCGCACTAATGGAAGAAAAGGAAATAACCTGTCTTGTAGCAAGGGATCGCTTCGGCAGAACAAAAGGGATTGTGCACCTGCATGACGTTCTGGGTAAGAGACAGTTCAGCCATGAGATATGATATGGATATAAAAAAAATTAAACTTGTTGCAACAGATGTTGATGGGGTACTGACCGATGGGAAGATATTTTATGGTACAGATGGCAAACAGGGGAAAGGTTTTTCTGTAAAGGATGGGATGGCTTTCAAAATGTTGAGGGCTGCAGGGTTGAAAAGTGCAATTATTTCAGGGAAGAAGACAGGGATTCTTAAGAAAAGGATTTCTGATATTGATGTTGATTTTGTTTTTGAAAATATAGAGGACAAGATTAAGGTTTTGATGCATCTCTGCAAAAGGTATAAAATTAAAATGGACCAGGTATGTTATGTGGGAGACGATATTCTTGACATTCCTGTATTGAAAAGTGCCGGATTTTCAGTTGCTCCGTGCGATGCATGTGAAGATGTCAGGAACATGGCTGCGTATGTTGCAAGCAGGAAATCCGGAGAGGGTGCTTTCAGAGAATGTGTTGAAATCATAATAAGAGCTCAGGGAAAATGGGAAAAAATATTGGAAAGTTGCTTGCATTTTTAGCACTGGCCTGTTTTCTAATGTCTGGATGTGGCCGCAGGAAAACAGAGATAGAGTCAGGAGATGGAAGCCAGTCCCTGAAAAATTTTTCAATGGAGTTTTTCGGAGATTCATTCAAAGCGAGCCTCAAAGGAGAAGCAGCAGAAAAGAAGCCGTCAGATATGAACGCATCTGTTGCCAGACCATCATTTGAAATCAGCAGCAAAAGCTTTATTCTTCAAATCAAAACCGGTTCAAATGGAACCGGGGAGGTTTTTCTTGATCCGGCAACACAGAATATTACGAAGATTGTCATAAAGAACAGTATTACAATAGTTCAAAAAAATCCGGATTCATCACAGACCAACTTCACCGCCAGTTGTGGACGTCTGACATACATTGAAAAGGAAGAAACAGTTATTATGGAAGAAACACCGGAACTCATGCAGGGTTCAAACAGGTACAGGGCAGACAGGATTACTTATAATCTCAATGAAAACAGACTGAGATTTGAGGGAAATGTTCAGATTTCTTTCAAAAAAGAAGCCACTGGCAGCAATTAGCATCTTTTTCCTGTTCTGTCAGGTGGGTTTCTGTTCGGAAATGGTTCGGGTCTGCGTATGGAGCGGCAGTTACAAGCCGTCTCTTGAATCTTTTAAGGGGAAATACAGGGGACAACTATCGCTTATCAAATGGAACCGCAGGTATCTGGTGATAAACACGATGGACATAGAAGAATATCTTTATGGTGTTATTGGAAAGGAAATGGAAAAATCCTGGCCTTTTGAAGCATTGAAGGCGCAGGCGGTTTGTTCAAGAACCCTCATTTTTTATTACAGGAATCTTGCAACGAAAAAGAAACTTCCTTACGATGTAAGCGATACAATCTATCATCAGGTGTACGGCGGAGTTTATTCTGAGAATGAATCCATCGTGAGGGCAGTTGAGGAAACTTCAAACGAAATCCTTGTTGCTGGACAGAATGGTGAAAATGGATATAATATTGTTCCGTCTTTTTTTCATGCCTGTTGCGGCGGGCATACAAGCACTGCGTCAGATGTGTGGGGTGGGAATTATCCATCTCTTAAGGGAGTTGAAGACCCTTTTTGTTCAGGAACCCCATTTTATTCATGGAGCAAAAGCTTCACGCAGAATGACTTGAAAGGTATCGTCGGAATTCCTGTTTCTTCTGTGCAGGTGCTCGGTTATAATGACAGTGGACGGGTTGCAAAGATTGAATTTTCAGGAAAATCAGGAAGCAAAGTTATGACTGCAGAAAGTTTCAGAATGATGACTGTAAACGGTTCAACAACATTCAGTTCGAGACAAAGTTTGCCAAGCACTCTTTTTACAGTCAGAAAACAGGGGAATGTTTTTTTGTTTGAAGGGAAGGGCTATGGGCACGGAGTGGGCCTCTGTCAATGGGGTGCAAAAAAGATGGCCGAACAGGGGAAAACATACAAGGAGATTCTGGGGTATTATTTTCCCGAACTTTGTCTTGTCCGTGTTGAAACTTCAGAAGATAAAATCTCTTCTGCTGTTGGCACTGTTGTTCCTTAACAATAGGAGGTAAGGATGGCATTTCGTTTACATCTTGTTCATGCTCAGGTTGATGCTGGATTTGAGCGGTTTGCACAGGAAAAATTCTCAAGATTAGAAAGATTTTTTCCTGGTGAACCAGATATAAATCTGATTATCAAGAAAGAAAAATTTCAGTTCGTCATAGAAGCAAAGATACAATCCCGCAGGTCAAAAACATTTATGAAAACAAGTTCAAATAATCTTAACGCAGGGCTTGAAGACCTTATCAACAAACTCAAGAATCATTTGAGCAAACTGCATGATAGAAAGCACAACAAGAAAAACAGAACGGGTAAGATATTTTTCAGTTCTATTTCAATGGGTGAACCAAACCAGGAGGAACAAACATGAAAATCAGTGAGTTTATCAGCGAAAAGGAGATTATTATCGGGTTAAAGGCAACAGAAAAACAATCAGTGCTTGATGAACTTCTGCAACTGCTTGAAAAAAATGGATTTCTTCAAAGCAGAAAGGAGGTTCTTGATACACTTATTGAAAGAGAAAAACTTGGTTCCACAGGGATAGGTCAGGGGATAGCGGTTCCTCACGCCAAGACAGACCAGGTTAAGAATCTCGTGTGCGCACTCGGGACCTCAGAAAAAGGAATAAACTTTGATTCTCTTGATGGAGAACCGGTTTACATAGTTTTTCTTGTGCTTGCACCTTCTGGAGCAACCGGGATTCATTTGAAGGCACTTGCAAAAATAGCAAGGCTATTGAAGGATAAGGTTTTCCGCAACTATCTGCGGATGAGTAAGACACCGCAGGAGGCATACCAGATTATAAAGGATGACGAAGACCGACTTAATAATATCGGATAGTTAAAATGAAGCGCTTCACAGGAATACCGGTATCATCAGGCATAGCCATTGCACACACTACTGTTTTAAGGAATGTTTTTCTCCTTCCACCAGAGCGAAGAATAAACAAGAATGAAATTGCTTTTGAAATTCAACGTTTTGAAAATGCTCTGAGGAATGCAGAGAGGGATATTCTTGAAACACAGAGAAAGGTTTCGTCTACTGTTGGTAGAAAGTATGCTGAAATTTTTGCTGTCCATTTAATGTTTCTAAAGGACAGATATCTGAAGGAACAGACAGTCCGCAACATTGAAACCGAACAGGTGGAGGCAGCCCACGCATTCCACAAGACAATACAAGGTTTGCAGATGCTTTTCGGTAAAACAGACAAGGACACGGCAAGGGATAAAAGGCGAGACTTTTTTGATGTTGCCGAAAGAGTGTTTTTGTATTTGAAAGAAAAAGGCAGCGAGAAAATTTTCGTCAGACCTGTTATTGTTGTTGCCTATGATTTATCGCCATCTCAGACAGTTTCCTTTGACAGGAAATATGTTATGGGTTTTGCAACAGAACTTGGCAGTGAAACCTCTCATACTGCGATCATGGCGAAGGCACTTGAAATTCCGGCTGTTGTCGGTCTTGAGAATGTTCTTGATAAAATAAAAGAAGACCAGATGGCAATCCTTGATGGAACAAATGGGCACCTGATTGTAGAGCCGACTTCCTGTACCATTGAAGAGTACAAAAAGAAAAGGGACGATTTTATAAGACAGCGAAAGAATTTCTATCTTACCAGAAGACTTGTTTCAAAGACGCCCGACGGTGTCAGAATAAGTCTGATGGCAAACATATCCATGCCCGAAGAAGCAGCAACCGCTGTCAGATATGGCGCAGAAGGAATTGGGCTGTTCAGAACCGAATTTCTTTTTTTGAACAGGAATGATTTGCCTTCTGAAAACGAGCAGTACGAATCCTATAAGAAGGTTGCAGAAATCATGGGCAGGAAACAGGTTGTTATCAGGACCCTTGACATTGGCGGAGATAAGTTTGTGTCTGCGTTTCAGTCATCAATGGAATTGAATCCATTTTTGGGCTGGAGGGCTATCAGATTTTGTCTCAGCCGCACGGATATTTTCAAGACCCAGTTAAAGGCAATCATGAGGGCAGGTGTGCACGGAAACTTCAGAATTCTGATTCCCATGATTTCAACCGTTGAGGAGATAAGAAAAACTCACGTAATTATTGAAGAGGCAATTGATGAATTGAAAAAGGAACAGAAAAAATTCAATAAGCTGCCTCTTGGAATTATGATAGAGGTTCCTTCTGCCGCACTTCAGGCAGAGTCATTTGCAAAGTATGCTGATTTTTTCAGCATCGGCACAAATGACCTTATACAATACACCATTGCAGTTGACAGAGTCAATGAAAAGATTTCATATCTTTACCAGCCGTGCAATCCAGCGATACTGAAACTGCTTTATATGACCGTTGAGGCTGCATCAAAGGAAGGGATTGACGTGAGTGTGTGTGGTGAAACTGCGTCCATACCTGAAACAGTTGTATTCTTTATGGGGCTTGGCATTAAAGAACTCAGTATGGCACCAGCCGCAATCCCGCAGATCAAGCAGCTTATAAGAAAAGTTCCCTGCTTATGGGCAAGAGAGATTGTTGAAAAGGCATCCCACCTTTCCTCGCACAGCGAGATTTTTGAATTTCTGAAAAAAAGCATAGAAAAGGTATTAAAATGATACTTGATGACAGATCCACCGTAGCAAAAATTGACAGAAGCAACATGCTTGGTCTTATTGAAAGTTTTGACCGTCAGTGTGCAGAAGCAGGAGATATTGAAATTCTACCTGTTGAAAAGAAACAGTACGACTGCATAGTATTTTCTGGCATGGGTGGTTCAGCGATAACAGGTGATATTTTGAAAAGACTTGTTGAAATAGATTCTTCAATTCCTTTTTTTGTCCACAGGGACTACGGACTTCCAAATTTTGTCGGAAAAAATTCACTTCTTCTTGCTGTAAGTTATTCAGGTAACACAGAGGAAACTCTGAGTGCCTGCAGAGAGGGACTTGTTCGCGGTTCTACGGTGTGGACTCTTTCAAGTGGCGGAGAACTTGAAAAACTTGCCATTTCCCGCGGGATACCTCATGTAAAAATTCCATCCGGGCAGCCGCCACGTTGCAGCCTTGGCTATCTTTTTTTTCCGGTTGAAAAACTGCTCAACACCATTGGAATTATAAGGCGGGTCAGTGCAGGCAAGATTGCAGAGATGGCTGCGTCATGCAAAAAAACATACGGAATTGATAGAATAAAAGGAAACAAGGCAAAGGAAATCGCCAGTATGGTTCACAACAGAAATGTTGTAATCTATTCAGGAGATTTTCTTTCTCCTTCGGCTTTAAGGTGGAAAACGCAACTTGCTGAAAACAGCAAGCACACCGCTTCCATAAACTTTTTCCCCGAGATGAACCATAATGAAATCATGGCGTGGAACCATCCTGATTTCATTGTCAGAAACAGCATTGTGTTTTTTTTCCACGATGTGAAGGATAATCCTCGTGTAAAATTAAGGATGGATTTGACCTGCAGAATTCTTGAGGTAAAATCTATCAAGATTCAAAAAATTACCAGTAATGGAAACAGTCCGGCTGAGAGAATTTTTTCTCTGGTGATTCTCGGGGACTGGGTCAGTTTTTATCTTGCCATTTTGAACGGTATGGATCCCACTGAAATCAATGAAATATCGTATCTCAAAAAGGAACTTTCATCTGCGGACTCTTAGCGATTTGTCCTGCAAATTACAGGAGGCAACATGAAAGAATTCTGTTTTACCTCTGAATCAGTAACTGAAGGGCATCCAGATAAGATCTGCGACCAGGTTTCAGATGCCATTCTTGACGATGTTTTAAGGCAGGATAAAAACGGACGGGTTGCCTGCGAGACACTTGTTACAAGAGGGCTTCTGTTTATCGCCGGAGAGATTACGACTGAAGGATACGTTGAAATACCTTCAATTGTCAGGAAGCTTCTTAAAGAGATTGGTTATACTGATATGGCGTATGGGTTTAACTATGACGCAAGTGCCATAATCACTGCAATTCAGGAACAATCGCCTGATATCGCTCAGGGTGTTGATACAGGCGGTGCGGGAGACCAGGGAATGATGTTCGGTTATGCCACAAATGAAACATCTCAGCTGATGCCCCTGCCCATTATGCTTGCTCATTCTCTTGTGAAGCGGCTCGCAGAGGTGAGAAAAACAAATCTTCTTGATTATTTGAGACCCGATGGAAAATCGCAGGTTACAGTCAGGTACCAGAACGACAGACCTGTTGAGGTTATTGCCGTTGTTCTTTCTTCCCAGCATGATGATGGGATTTCCCAGAAAAAGATAGAGGATGACCTCAGGCAGACAGTGGTGGAGTATGTCATACCGAAAGATCTTCTTGCGCCAAACTACAAACTTTTTGTCAACCCGACAGGAAGATTTGTTATAGGAGGACCTCAGGCAGATACGGGCGTCACCGGGAGAAAAATTATAGTTGACACTTACGGCGGGTTTGGCAAACATGGAGGTGGATGTTTTTCAGGGAAAGATCCAACAAAGGTTGACAGAACTGCTTCCTATTTTGCGAGATATCTTGCCAAGAATATAGTTGCCTCAGGAATTGCCAGCAGGTGTGAAATTCAGCTGTCATATGTAATAGGTCAGAGGCAGCCGGTTTCTATCATGGTAAATATGTTTGACAGTGGAAAAATTCCTTCTGAGAAGGTGGTGGAGATAATAAGAAAGAACCTTGACCTGTCTCCGGCAGGAATGATAAAAAAACTTGATCTTCTGAGGCCAATCTATAGAAAAACAGCATGCTACGGACATTTTGGAAGAGAAGAACAGGAGTTTACATGGGAAAAGACAGACCTTACCAAACTTTTTCTTGATGCTTTGTAAGAAGGGGGATTTTCTGAAAAACAAAATTGATTACCATATAAGAAACATCAATCTCAGTGCTGAAGGGGAAAAAAGAATTGAGTGGGCGTTTCGCGAAATGCCTGTTATCAGGACCATTCGAACACGCGAGTCAAAGAATCTTTTCAAAAATCTTGTGATTGGTGCTTGTCTTCATATAACATCTGAGACAGCCAATCTTGTTATTACCCTGAAAGGTTGCGGTGCAAAGGTTTTTCTTACTGCTTCCAATCCTTTGAGCACCCAGGATGATGTGGCTGCATGTCTTGTGAAAAATTATGGAATATCTGTTTTCGGTATGAAGGGAGAAGACAGTAGAACATATGCGAAACACATAAAAAGGGTTGCAGAGCAGAAACCCCATCTTGTGATTGACGACGGGGCTGATTTGATTGTGTTTCTTCACAACAATCCGGATTTTGCAAGGAATGTCATTGGAGCAACTGAAGAGACAACAACAGGAATCACGAGAATCAAGAACATAACAAAAGATGGAAAGCTTCTTTTTCCTGTTATCGGGGTTAATGAGGCACAGACGAAATATATGTTTGACAATCGTTATGGCACAGGACAATCAGCAATTGATGGAATCCTGCGAGCGACAAACATCCTTGTTGCAGGTAAAACCGCTGTTGTCTGCGGATATGGATGGTGTGGCAGGGGAATTGCGAAAAATCTCAAGGGTCTCGGAGCAAATGTCATAATTACAGAAGTTTCTCCCCTGAGAGCACTTGAGGCACTGATGGATGGATTTCAGGTGATGCCTGTTGAAGAGGCTGCGCCCTGCGGAGATATATTCATAACTGTAACAGGAAATGCAAGAGTAATTGGTGGAAGTGTTTTCAAAAAAATGAAGGATGGTGCTGTCCTTGCCAATGCAGGTCATTTTAATGTTGAGATTGACATTGACGCGCTTGGGAGGCAGTCAAAGGGCACAAGGAAAGTGAGACCTTTTGTCACAGAATACACAATGAAAAACGGGAAAAAATTTTATCTTCTTGCAGATGGTCGTCTTGTAAACCTGGGTTGTGCAGAAGGACATCCATCTTCGGTAATGGATATGAGTTTTGCAGGGCAGTTTTTAAGCCTGAAGTATCTTGTTGAAAATAAAATGTCCGCAGAATACAGCCCGGTGCCTGCTGAAATTGACAGTGAGATTGCATTCCTTAAACTGGTAAGCATGGGTGTAAGAATAGATACCATCTCTGCATATCAAAAAAAGTATCTGAGGTCCTGGAATCTTTAGTAATGATTCGCATTGGCTTAACAGGTGTTTTCGGATCGGGAAAGTCCACAGTTTGCAGATTTTTCAGGGAAATGGGAATTCCTGTTGTTTCCTCTGATTCTATTGTGAGTCAGCTTTTGAATACAAAGAGGATAAAAAAAAGAATTGAGGAATTCTTCGGGAAAGATTATTTTTTTGAAGACGGTAGAGTGAACAGACAGAAACTTGCGGGACTTATTTTTTCTTCCTCAGATTCAAGGAAGAAACTCAACAGCATTATTCATCCGGAGGTTTTTAAGAGAATCGAGAAAATACTTGACACATATAAAAGAAGTAGTAAAATTGCTGTGGTAGTTGAAATACCACTTCTTTTTGAAACCCGAAGCGAGAAACTTTTTGATGTTGTCATTACTGTTTCCACACCGTACGAAATGATAAGAAAACGGCTTGAAAAAAAGTATTCCCCTCAGGAAATAGAAATGCGACTGAAGAGTCAGATCCCTCTCAAGAAAAAAGAAAGCATGTCAGACATTGTAATAGAAAACTCGGGTTCACTCAGTGATACCAGAAAACAGATAAACAAAATTTTGGATGATATCATGAGGAGGCGTTTACAATGATTGAAGAAATCAAGGAGTTGAATGTTGCAGCACTGAAAAAAACAGCGATCTCGCGGCTTCAGCGGCTTGCCAGAGAAATGGGAGTTAATGGAGTCAGCGGACTAACAAAAGAGGACCTGATTTACAGAATTATGCAGGCACAGGCAGAAAAAAATGGGCTGCTGTTCGGCGAGGGTGTTCTTGAAATCCTTCCCGATGGGTTTGGATTTCTCCGTTCATCAAACCACAACTACCTGCCGGGTCCGGATGACATTTATGTTTCCCCATCGCAGATTAAAAAGTTCGGTCTCAAAACAGGAGATACTGTTTCGGGTCAGATAAGGCCACCGAAAGAGAATGAAAAATATTTTGCTCTTCTTAAGGTGGAAATGGTAAATGGTGAAGAACCAGAAAGAATTCAGGATAGAATTCCATTTGAAGAGCTAACGCCGATTCATCCCGACAAGAGATTTATTCTTGAGACCGCCGGCGAAGAGATTACAACACGCGTCATTGACCTTGTGTGTCCCACAGGTAAAGGACAGAGAGGATTGATTGTATCCCCGCCGAGGGCAGGGAAAACAGTAATACTTCAAAAAATAGCGAATGCAATTGCAATAAATAATCCAGAGGTTCACCTGATTGTGTTGCTGGTGGGAGAAAGACCTGAAGAGGTAACAGAAATGAAAAGGTCTGTAAAAGGAGAAGTCATCAGCGCAACATTTGACGAACCGCCTGACAGACATGTTCAGGTCGCAGACATAGCCCTTGAGAGAGCAAAGCGGCTTGTGGAACATAAAAAGGATGTTGTGATACTCCTTGACAGTATCACGCGGCTTGCCCGTGCACATAATGTACTTGTTCCACACAGCGGAAAGATTATGACAGGTGGTCTTGAGTCAAATGCGCTTGACAAACCAAAAAGATTTTTTGGTTCTGCGAGAAATGTTGAAGAAGGCGGCAGTTTGACAATACTCGGGACTGCGCTGATAGATACAGGAAGCAAGATGGACGATGTTATCTTTGAAGAGTTCAAGGGAACGGGCAACATGGAAATAAACCTTGATAGAAAACTGGCTGACAGAAGGACATTTCCTGCAATTGACATCAACCGTTCAGGCACAAGAAGGGAAGAGTTTCTTGTTAATCCTGATGAACTTCAATTGATATGGCTCCTGAGAAAAATACTTGCACCTCTTAATCCTGTGGAGGCAATGGAATTGTTGATTTCACGGTTGAAAAGTACCCGGTCAAATATAGAACTGCTGTTAAGTTTGAAACAGGCAAAGGACAAGTAAAGGAGGATTTATATGGGCATGTGGATTGGAAGAGGACGAAAGGCAAGGGTTTGTTATGGTTTTGATGACATTTCTCTTGTGCCGGGAAATATCACGCTGAATCCCGCTGATGTTGATATTTCAGTGGTCATTGCAGGCAAACGGCTTGAGGTTCCGATCCTTGCAGCCGCAATGGATGGAGTTGTTGATACAGGATTTGCAATTTCGTTTGGAAAGATTGGAGGACTTGCGGTTTTGAATCTTATGGGAATATATACAAGATACGAGGATCCATACTCAGTTATAGAAGAAATTATTGCGTGCCCGCAGGATAGAGCCACTGCTCTGATTCAAAAAATTTATCAGGAGCCAGTTAAGGAACACCTTATTGTGAAGAGGATACACGAAATCAAGAAAGGAAAAGTTCTCTGTGCAGTCAGTTCAATCCCTCAGTATGCAGAAAAATTTGGTTCTATTGCTATGGATGCAGGTGCTGATATTTTTGTTGTTCAGTCAACTGTGACAACAGCAAAGCATTTTTCAAGCACCTACAAGCCGCTTGACCTTGCAGAATTCTGTTCGTCAATGAAAATTCCTGTAATAGTCGGAAACTGTGTAACATATCAGGTTGCACTTGAACTTATGGAAACAGGCATTGCCGGACTTCTTGTTGGTATTGGTCCGGGTGCTGCTTGTACGACCCGCGAGGTTCTTGGAATAGGCGTACCTCAGGTTGCAGCAACGTGTGACTGTGCTGCTGCGAGGGATTTTTTCTACAAGCGCACGGGCAGGTATGTTCCGGTTATAACAGACGGAGGAATGATTACAAGTGGAGATATCTGCAAGGCATTTGCGTGTGGCGCAGACGCGGTAATGGTTGGTTCGGCATTTGTGCGGGCAGAAGAGGCACCCGCAAAGGGTTATCACTGGGGTATGGCAACATCTGATGAAAACCTGCCCAGGGGCACAAGAATACGGCTTGGAACGAGTGGTCCGGTGAAACAGATACTTTTTGGGCCTTCAACAACAGATGATGGTTCTCAAAATCTAATCGGGGCACTGCGTCTTTCAATGGCAAGCCTTGGTGTAAGAAATATAAAAGAACTGCAACTTGTTGAAATTGCGATCGCACCTTCCATAAAAACAGAGGGAAAAATCTATCAGGTAGCAAAAAAACAGGCGCTAAACGGAAAATGAAGGACTTTGTTCATCTGCACCTTCATACAGAATATAGCTTGCTTGATGGGATGTGCCGTATAGATGAAGTAACAAAACAGGCACATCATTTTGAAATGCCCGGACTTGCAATTACTGACCATGGCGGGCTTTTTGGGGTCATACACTTTTATGAAAGTGCCATCAATAATGGAATAAAACCAATCATCGGTTCTGAGATGTACATAGCACCTGCAAGCAGGTTTGAAAAAAAGACAATTGAAAAAAACCAGGCATTTTACCACCTTACTGTGCTTGCGGCGAATAACAAAGGGTATGAAAATCTGCTTGAGCTTTCCACCCGTTCCTATCTTGAAGGATACTACCATAAGCCGAGGATTGACAGGCAATTGCTTGCGAAGCATTCAGAGGGCTTGATTATATTAAGCGGATGTATACAGGGAGAGATAAGCCAGTGGCTGCTTGCTGGCAAGCCGGATGAGGCGACAAACAGTTTAGGGTGGTATCTTGATGTTTTTGGCAGAGAAAATTTTTATCTGGAAATGATGGAGGTTGGTATTCCTGAACAAACCAGAATAAACAGAGAAATCCTGGAAATGGCAAAGAAAAATAATGTAAAGGTTGTTGCCACAAACGACTGTCACTATCTCAAAAAGGACGATTGCTTTGCTCATGAAATACTTTTGTGCATTCAGACCGGGACAAACATTGAGGACGAAAACAGGTTAAGATTTCCAAGTTCAGAGTTTTATTTCAAGACGCCCGAACAGATGCAGGCACTTTTTGATGGAGTTCCAGCAGCAACAAAAAATACTGTTGAGATTTATGAGAAATGTAATGTGACCATTGATTTTTCCAGTCAACACATACCGCGTTTTCCCCTGCCGGATGGAATGTCAGATAACGTATATCTTGAAAAACTTGTTTCAGAAGGACTGAAAAAAAGATTTAATATGGATTTGAGTGGAGAAGAGAATGACATAATCTCAAGGGTAAGGTACGAGCTTGATGTTATCAGGAAAATGAACTTTGCGGGTTATTTTCTTATCATACAGGATATCGTGAATGAGGCGAAAAAGAGAAATATAAAGGTTGGGCCCGGTCGCGGATCAGGACCCGGCAGTTTGGTGGCATATCTTCTGGGGATAACCGAAATTAATCCGCTGAAATATGATTTGCTATTTGAAAGGTTTCTTAACCCTGAGAGAATCTCAATGCCTGACATTGACATTGACTTTGAAGACAAAAAGAGGGACCGCATTATTGAATACATCAGGCAAAAATATGGTGAGGAAAATTTTGCACAGATAGCAACATTTGGCACAATGGGAGCAAGGGCAGTTGTAAGAGATGTCGGCAGGGCTTTGAAGATGAGTTTTTCAGAGGTTGACAGAATCGCAAAACTGATTTCTCCTGAGGCCGGTGCGTCCCTGAAAGAGGAACTTATAAAAAATGATGAAATCAAACGGCTTATAAATGCAGACGAAAGAGTAAGAAAACTTTTTGAGATTTCTGTTTCTCTTGAAGGTCTTGCAAGGCATGCTTCCACACACGCAGCAGGTGTTGTTATTACAGACAAACCAATCTACAAATATGTCCCGCTGTTTCGCGGAACAAAAGGTGAAATAACCAGTCAGTTTGAAATGACCAGCATTGAAAAAATCGGACTTCTGAAAATAGATATTCTCGGTTTGAAGAACCTATCACTCATTGATGAAACCATAGAACTTGTGAAAACCCATAAAGGGATGGACATAAAAGAGATTCCAGAGAACGATCCAAAAACCTATGAGATGTTGAGCCGTGGTGATTCAGTGGGACTGTTTCAGATGGAGAGTCATGGAATGCAGGAATTGTTGAAGCGCATAAAACCAAAGGTTTTTGAAGACCTGATAGCAATACTTGCTCTTTACAGACCCGGTCCAATGCAGAGTGGAATGGTTGAACAGTATGTTCAATATAAAAAGGAGTCCACGAAGATAAGATATGAACATCCCCTTCTTGAGCCAATACTTAAACCCACCTATGGCGTTATTCTTTATCAGGAACAGGTGATGAAGATAGCCAATGTCATCGGCAATTTTACAATGGGAGAAGCAGACATTCTTCGCAAGGCAATGGGTAAAAAAGACCCTGAACTTCTTGAAAGACAGAGAGAAAAATTCTTAAGTGGCGCAAAGAAGAAGGGGATTCGCAAGGAGCTCGCTGATAAGATTTTCAACAACATGGCGAAGTTTGCTGGTTACGGTTTTAACAAATCTCACAGCACCAGTTATGCAATAATTTCATATCAAACAGCTTATCTGAAAGCAAACTATCCACTTGAATATATGACTGCTCTTCTCAACAGTGAAATAGGCAATGAGGAGAAAATAAGGCAGTATATAGAAGAGGCAGAGCGAATGAATATATGGGTGCTGCCACCTGATATTCAGGAAAGTTCTGAGAGGTTTTCAATCGTCGGCAACGATATACTTTTTGGACTATCTGCCATAAAAAATGTGGGGCAGGGTGCAATACATTCAATCCTTGAAGCAAGAAAAGAGGGGAAATTTAAATCACTCTTTGACTTTTGCCAGAGGGTTGACCTCAGGTTAATCAACAGGAAGGTTATTGAGAGCTTGATTAAATCAGGTGCATTTGATTCGTTTGAAAGGCCTCGTTCCCAGCTGTATGCGCTTATGGATGAAGCCATTGAGCAGGGTTCCAGGATACAGAAGCTCAATGCTGACGGGCAGCTTTCAATATTCTCGCGGACTGAAAAACTCGTACCACCCTCAATACATGATGAAATTTCCGAACTTCCTGAATGGTCTGAATCAAAACTGTTGTCTTTTGAAAAGGAAATGCTTGGCGTTTACCGCACCGGCCACCCCCTTGAAAACTGTCGCGAGACACTTTCCAATTTTGTTGATGCATGGAGCAATGAAATTGGTAAGCTTGACGAGGGTAGGGAATACTGGTTTGGAGGTTTGATGCAAAATCTCAAAACCATGACAAGCCGCAAGGGTGAGAAAATGGCTGTAGGAGAACTCGAAGACCTGTACGGCAAAATTGAGGTGGTATTCTATCCTCAGGTATACGAGAACATTTCAAGCATATTGAAAATAAGCAACATCGTTTTCGTAAAAGGAAAAGTGGAGCACAGGTCAGAAAAAAGCAAGGTTATTGCAAGAGACGTGGCGACCTTGAATACAATTTCGGAAAAACATGTGAAAAATCTGGTTATAAAAATCGGCATGAAAACATCAAAAGATATTCTGAATCAGATAAAAAACATTTTAGGTAGCCACAGAGGAAATTCCCGAATTATCATCGTCATAAGCGATGAAAACGGTGGTGTTGTAAAAGTAAGATTAACCAGATTCCAGGTTGCCATTGTGCCTGAATTGCTTGAGGAACTGAAAAATATTTTACCTGAAAAAAATATCTTTTTGAACTGAAAGTGAAACAGATTATAAGAACTCTTTCCTGGGAAAAAGACAAACTGGAGATCATTGACCAGACACGTCTGCCTGAAAATGAAGAATATATCAAACTCTGTACGGTTGAAGATGTTTTTGAAGCAATCAGAACGCTGAAGATAAGAGGTGCGCCAGCAATAGGAATTGCTGCAGCGTATGGAATTCTTCTTGCGGCGAAAAAAGCAAAAATAAAAGATAAAAAGAATTTTTTTGAGATTCTGGAAAAATCTTCGCAGTACATGAACAGCTGTCGTCCCACTGCTTATAATCTTTTTTATGCCGTTAAAAGATTGAATGATATTGCCTTGAAAAACAGTCATCTTCTGGTAAAAGAAATTATAAGAAGGATGGAACTGGAATGTCAGAAGATATTCAATGAGGATATTCAAAGTTCAATCTCCATTGCAAGATACGGCAATACCCTTATCAAAAGCGGTATGAGAATTCTTACCCACTGCAATGCAGGTGCTCTTGCAACCTCAGGCATTGGTACAGCGCTTGCTCCAGTTTACCTTGCAGCAAGAAAACACAAGAGGATTGAGGTTTTTGTTGATGAAACAAGACCCGTGCTTCAGGGCGCAAGATTAACAATGTGGGAACTTAAAAAAGCAAACATAAAATGTACCCTTATATGCGACAACATGGCAGGATTTCTTATGCAGCAAAAAAGGATTGATATGGTGATTACGGGTGCTGATAGGATTGCAAGCAACGGTGATACAGCAAACAAGATAGGAACATATTCCATTGCAGTTCTTGCAAAATTCCATAGAATTCCTTTTTACATTGCTGCGCCTCTTTCAAGTTTTGATTTTTCAAAGCCATCAGGAGACAGAATTCCTGTTGAACAGCGCGACAGGAAGGAAATAACATGCATCAAAGGTGTAAGTATTGCGCCCGAAAATATTAATGTGTATAACCCGTCTTTTGATATTACCCCAGGTCGGTTAATCACAGGTTTTATCACAGAAAAGGGGATTTTTGCCTGTGAAGAGATCCACATGCTTGCGAAAACCGAACAGTATTAAAATCATCCCCCTTTCTCCCACTTTGAAAAAGGGGGACTGAGGGGGATTTCAAAAGAAAAATTTGACAAAATATGATAGATAGGTTATTATTTTTTCCCGGCAACCATAGCCGAGGGGAAACACCCGTTCCCATCCCGAACACGGCCGTTAAGCCCTCTGGCGCCGATGGTACTGTCCGCGAGAGCGGGCGGGAGAGTAGGTGTTGCCGGGATTCAACCGATATCCGTAAATATTTAGTAAACACCGTTTACTGAATATTCAATGCAAAATGCAAATTGTAAACTGCAAAATTAAAATTATTTCGTAAATATTCACCTAGCCCGGTTCATATTTACAGGCACAAGAACATCAAGGGTTTCACCCTTGATAACC
>DYKA01000090.1 GCA_020722805.1 Vermiphilus sp. | reverse complement strand
TAGAAGGTATAACAAATTTTTCTATATGTTCAACAACTGCCTCAGCACAGTCTATCCTTATCCCATCAAGTACAATTGTTTCAAGGCCGGTAGTGGGGGTTCTTTTTGTATTTGATTCAAACCCTTTTTGTGTCATGGTCAAAGGGTTCCAAGGAATAAACTGGTCAAGACAGTTTGTCCCGATATTCCATACATATTTGAGGTATGTCTGCTCTGGTTCTTTTACATAAGTACCTGGTTCAACACCTGCAATTTCTTCAATAAGCGGGATATCCATAAGGTGGGTAAAAAAGGTGGGAATGCCCTCTGTTGGTTTTCGGGCTATTGTATCAAGCGCCAGCTGCCAACCAGAATCTGCCATTTTGCTTTTTCTTATAAGTTATAGAGAAAACAAAACCTTCATTGCTTCCCGAACACCTGTTCCTGGTTCAAGTTTATATCCATATCTGGTCAACATAATCTCAATGCCAGCAATTACTGCAATTGTATCAAACTCATCCTGATATCCAAAATGGGATATTCTGATAATTTTCCCTTTGAGTTTACCCTGACCCCCGGCGACTGACATACCGAACTCTTTCCTTAAATCCGAACAGAATTTTTCTCCATCTATCCCTTCAGGCAGAACAAGTGCGGTCACTGCGTCAGAGGGTGCTT
The DNA here is from genome assembly GCA_020722805.1 of Vermiphilus sp. GTDB lineage: Bacteria > Ratteibacteria > UBA8468 > B48-G9 > DTJG01 > DTJG01. Next base: position 5,808 of record DYKA01000090.1, on the reverse strand, counting down.
TTGAAAAAATTCTAAGTCCCATTGAAACTGCTGCTTTTCTCACTGCTTCTGCTCTCTTTTGGTGGATATTCCAGAGATTTTCTAAACCCTGCTGTTTTATCTTTTCAAGTGATTTTTTCAATCCGATAACAAGTCCGACTGCCATGGTAAAAGGGAAGTCAAATTTCTCCATTGCCTTCTTATATTCTTTTAGATTCAGATAGTACTTCGGCATCTTTGAAACATTAATCTTTGTCCATGCCTTTTCACTTATGGATATAAACGAAAGCCCCGGAGGCAGGCTCAATGCCTTCTGTGAACCGGATACAAGCACATCAATATTCCACTGGTCTGTTCTGCATTCAACCGCTCCAAGTCCACTTATTCCGTCAACAACAAAAACTGTATCCTGTTTTTGAGAAACAATTTCTCCGATACCTTTTATGTCGTAGGTTGTTGCAGTTGACGTTTCAACAAGAGTCGCAAACACGGCTTTTATTTCTGGTTGCTGTTTTAGCGCATCCTGCACCATGTTCAACTCAACTGGATTACCCCAGCCCGGCTCAATAACCACTGGCACACAATTATATGCCTTTATAAGTTCTACAAATCTTTCTCCGAACTTCCCTCCTGATATCACAAGTGCCTTATCCCCGGGAGAAAGCAAATTCACTGTAGCGGCTTCCATTGCAGCAGTTCCAGAACCAGCAATGATAAAAACATCATTTTTTGTCTGGAAAAAGTATTTCAGACCTTCCACAGATTGCTGTGCAATATGAAGAAATTCAGGAGTCCTGTGGTGAATCATTGGTTTTGCCATTTCAAGAAGCACATCTTCAGGGACCGAAATTGGACCCGGCGTGAAAAGCCGCTTTTTCATGTATTTGCTCCTGGTTGTACTGAAATAAAGGTTCTGTCTGTTTTTTTTATCTCTTGTTCAAGCAATGCAACCTTCAGAACATCCATCACGTTATCAACAAGGATAATCTTTAGTTCATGCCTGACCTTTTCCGGGATTTCATCCAGGTCTTTTTCATTTTCCTTTGGAATAATGACGGTTGAAATATCAGCCCTGTGAGCAGCAAGTATCTTACTTTTCAGTCCGCCAATTTTCAAAACCATTCCCTGCAACGTAATTTCCCCGGTCATAGCAACATCGCATCTTGTTTTTCTCCCTGAGAGGGCAGAAACAAGCGCTGTAACAATTGTGACCCCTGCCGAGGGACCGTCCTTTGGAATCGCTCCTTCAGGTACATGAATGTGGACATCTGTTTTTTCTGCGAAATCCGCTAGAATACCTAGCTTTTCTGCATTTGCCCTGACAAAACTCATGGCTGCATGGGCTGATTCTTTCATCACAGAACCAAGATGTCCTGTGAGTGTGAGTTTTCCTTTTCCCTTCATCAGGATAACCTCTGTAAAAAGTATGTCTCCACCATACTCAGTCCACGCCATACCAGTGGCAACCCCAACCGCAGGCTCTTTTGCCCTTGTAAGAGAAGTATATTTTTCTGGTCCCGCATACTCGGCAAGATTGTTTATTCCTATTCTGTAAGGAAACTTCGGCTGCTTTGATTCAACAATCTGTTTTGTAACCTTCCTGCAGATGGCTGCAAGCTGTCTTTCAAGATTTCTCACTCCTGCTTCCCTTGTATATTCCTTGATAATCTTGATTATCGCATTGTTGGATATGTTTATCTCTTCTGGTTTCAGCCCGTGCTGCGGAAGCAGTCGTGGTATCAAAAAACTCCTCGCAATCTGAAGTTTCTCCCAGCTTGTATACCCTGGAAGGTTGATGGTTTCCATTCTATCAAGCAGAGGAATAGGGATGGTAAACTCTGTATTCGCGGTGGTTATAAAAAGAACCTTTGAAAGGTCAAACTCAACCTCAAGATAATGGTCTGAAAACATATGGTTCTGTTCCGGGTCCAGAACCTCAAGGAGCGCGCTTGCGGGATCTCCTCTGAAATCTGTCCCAAGTTTATCAATCTCATCCAGCAGGAACACAGGATTGTTCACACCTGCCTTGCGTATTGACTGGATAATCCTTCCAGGAAGCGCACCGATGTATGTTCTTCTGTGTCCTCTTATTTCTGCTTCATCCCGCACTCCGCCGAGAGAAATCCTTACAAATTTCCTTCCCATGCTTCTTGCTATTGACTTACCAAGAGATGTTTTTCCACATCCAGGAGGTCCAACAAAACAAAGAATCGGTCCCTTCAGTGAATCTGTGCGCTTTCTTACAGCAAGGTATTCTATAATTCTCTCCTTTACCTTTTCAAGCCCGTAGTGATCCTCGTCAAGAACCTTTCTTGCATGCTCTATATCAAGGTTGTCTGATGTGGTCTTATCCCACGGCAAAGCAATCAACCAGTCAAGGTATGTCCGTATCACTGTTGCTTCGGGCGACAGAGGCATTGTTTTGCTCAACCTGCTCAATTCTTCCATCGCTTTTGCCTCTGCCTCTTTAGACATTCTGGCAGCAAGTATCTTTTCCCTTAACTGTGCAAGTTCAGGGCTTTCGCCCTCTTTTCCGAGTTCCTGCTGAATGGTCTTTAACTGTTCAGAAAGCAGGTATTCCTTCTGTGTTTGTTCAACCTTTCTCAAAACCTTATTCTGTATTTCTCTCTGTATCTCAAGAACCCCGATTTCAGAATTAACAATCTCAACCAGTTTTTTCAGGCGCTCCTTGGTTTCAAGTGTCTCCAGGATGAGGATTTTGTCCTTAAACTTCAAAGGAAGATACCCTGCAACAGAATCAGCGAGTTTTGAAGGTTCATCAATTGTACTGAGTGTTCCATAGAATTCCTTTGGTACTGAAGTATTCAGATTGACGTATTTCTCAACCAGTTGAAGAAGAAACCTTGCAAGTGCCTCTGTTTCTTTGTCTTTCACAGATTCCTGTTTTATCTCTTCAATGGTGCACGCGAAAAATTTTTTCCCAGAAACAACGCCTGAAATTTTAACCCTGTCCGCACTTTCAACGAGAATTTTCATTGTACCGTTGGGTTCTCTTATGCTCTGAACAAGTTTCGCCATCACACCAATTGAATAAATGTCATCAAGAGATGGCTCTTCTATTTTTGGGTCTCGTTGAAAAGCAAGAATCACTATATTGCTTGTGCTCATCGCATCTTCCACTGCATTGATAGAACGCTGCCGTCCCACCAGGAGTGGAATAACCATGTTGGGAAATACCACAATATCCCGAAGCGGTACAAAAGGAACAACATTTTTTTTCTTGCCTTGTTTATTATCCGCCATTCTTAACCCCTATTATTATCATCTGGATAGATAATCTTATCAGCAAGCCCGTATTTAACTGTTTCCTCTGCGTCCATAAAATAATCTCTTTCAGTATCTTTTTCTATTTTTTTCAAACTCTGGCCAGTATGGCGCGTTAAAATTTCATTGATTATTTTTCTCAGTCGTATCATTTCCTTTGTATGAATGCTCACATCGGTTGTTGTCCCGCCAACTTCTCCAAAAGGTTGATGGATTAAAACCCTTGAGTGCGGAAGCACAAATCTTTTCCCCTTTCTTCCACCAGTAAGAAGTACTGCTCCCATACTTGCTGCCTGACCTATACAGTAAGTTGCAACATCGCACTTGACAAACTGAATGGTATCATAGATTGCAAGACCTGCAGTGATTGAACCACCGGGCGTATTCAAAAATAAACTTATATCCTTATTGGAATCTTTGTTCTGAAGAAAAAGAAGCTGTGCAATCACTGTATTTGCAACAGCGTCATTTATGGGGAAACCTATAAAAATTATTCTGTCCTCAAGAAGCCGTGAATATATATCATAGGCACGTTCTCCCCGTTCTGTAACTTCAATAACATATGGAATTAGCTGATTAAAACTGCTGGTCCTCTTCTCTGTTTCCATGGTTTTCTTCTCCCGGAAGTATAATCCTTGTTATATTTTTTGCATTGTTTTTGATAAATTCAAATGTCTTTTCAATTTTCAGGTCATCCCTGATATCATCAATTTTTTGGCTCTCAACAAGCTGCTTTTTCACCTTTTCAAAATTCTCTCCGCTTGTAAGAGAAATTCTCCTGATTTCCTGTTCCACTTCATCGTCAGACACTTCAATTTTTTCAATCTCAGCAATCCTGGACAGAATGAAATACTTTTTCAATTGTTCTTCAGCCTGTGGCTTTACTTTTTCAAAGATCTCATTTGCAATTTTCTCAATCTCTTCCTGGGTCTTATTCTCAGTGTCAATATAGTTCAGTTGTTGTCTTGAAAGATACCTTGCCCTGTGAGACATTAGCTTTTCAGGAATTTCAACACTGCTGTTTTCAAACAATTGTTTCCAGAGTTGTTCCTCTTCCTGTATCCTTGCCCTGTTAATACTCAATTGTTCAAGCTGCTGCCTTATTTTCTTTCTCCATGCAGAGAGTTTTTCAGGGTCTATGATTACAGTTGCAAACTCTTTCCTTTTTTCCCAATCAGCAAGAACCTCATCAATCATTTGCTCTGTCACCGGTTCAGGCTCCATCTTTTTTACGACAAGTCCCTTATATTTTTTTACTACAACTTCTGGCTTTACTTCAATATAAACACTGAAACTTATTGTTTCATCAAACTTCACGTCAGACACTTCTGGCTCAATCACAGGAACAAGATTATACTGATTCACGGCGTTTATGTAGGAATCTGCAATCAGGTGTTCCAGTATTCTTTTTTTTATTGTGTCATTAAACCTTGTTTCTATTATTTGCTCTGGCACCTTACCCTTGCGAAACCCTGGAATCTCTGCTGTCTTTTGAATCTCCTTCACAATATGTTGCTTTTCCTCATTGATCTTCTCTGCGCCGATCTCAAACAACATCTTTCTGCCATATCTTGGAAGTTCCTGAATTTCCACTTTCATTTAGATGCTCCCGGGTGAAAATGTTTTCTATTTTCTCTATGAAAATTAAGAGCGGGGTACGGGAATCGAACCCGTATAATCAGCTTGGAAGGCTGATGTTTTACCACTAAACTAACCCCGCTTACAAAGTAATAAGTGAACAGTTCATCAATAGTTCCTTAATGATTATTCTATCAAAATTTCAGAAAAAATCCAAACAAACCTGAAAGTTGGGTACTTAAGGAACACTTTCTCTTTATTATAATAGGTTTGAGGTCTTTTTACTTTTTACTTCCGGTTATTTGACTTCTCACACGCAGGTACTTATTCAATTTCATTCCGATTTACAGGCACAAGGCCACTGAAGCACAAAATTTCCATGTTTTTATTGTTTAGTTTAATACACATTTTTCCTTCTACCAGTTTTTCTTTTCAAATTCTACTGTCGCAATCCGGAAAATTTCACGCAACTTTTCATTTTCTTGGTGTAGTTTTTTGTTTTCCTGTTTTAAATACGCATTCTCTCTCAGTAGTTCTTCATAACTGATGCCCTTTCCTTCCCCTATATCCTGAACAACCATCCTATTTCTTCCGTCCATTTTTCGCTTTTAACAGTTGTATGTTAAGTTCTGAAATCCTTTCTATTGCATCCCAGAGTTTTTTATAGTTATCCGTATATCTCTTTGCCTGAACTTTTTTCTCTTTGGGAACATAAACTGTATAGATTTTCTTGCCCTTCCCGTAACTTATCCTGTAAAATGGACCGTGCCAATACTTCTTTGCCTTATGGCATTTGCACTTTTTCCTTATGCATTCCAGGCGTACCTTTCGGAATGTCCCCCGTATTACCTCTCCCAATGCAGGTGCTGCCCTTAATACCTTTTCTTTCTCCACCTTTATTTTCTCCTCTTCCATTGCCACCTCCTTTACATACTAATTATTTAGTATATTCATTATACTCGGAAA
>DYKA01000089.1 GCA_020722805.1 Vermiphilus sp. | reverse complement strand
GGAGTGTCTCGTAGATTAATAAAATCTCCTTTTTCTGGTTCTCTTTCTGTGAAAGTCATATCTTTGAATGTCCCTACAAACAATCTTATTATACTCTCCTGAACTTCTGGGGAACTTAGTTTATAAAGGACCCGTGGGTCATCAAGGTTAACTCTCTCATTAAATAATTTATCCACTACATATTTTTTCACAAAAGGATAAAAAGTAGCGAAAGCCCCACTTATTTTTAATTGTTTAAGTATCTGGTCAGTATAATAGGCAATGACGCTTTTAGGATCTTTTGGAACAGGCAAATCCCACTTTCTTTTAACAACCTCCACTCCCTTTACCATATCTATAGATATGTATTCTGTTTCTAAAATTTTGTTTTCCAATGGTATTGCGAGAGATGGTAATTTATCAATTTCAACTTCATCCAACTGAAATTCTCTTATGAAAATTCTCGGTGATAATATCGGGATTTCAATATCCTTATCCAGTTTATTTTCATCTACAAATATCGTTGTTAAATTAAGCGATTCCCCAGTATCAAACTCAGCGAACATGATACCTTCTTGGGCTTCTAATTCCTCAAGAATATCTATCAAGCCAGGTGGTCCGATAACTTCAAGGATGTTTATTGATTTATCAACATTTGCATCTTCTTCTGGAAACATTTTTCTTAAACCTCTCCCTATGACTTGTTCTGGAAGAACTTTTCTTTGTGATGTATATGACCGAAGCCCCACAATTACATTCACATTTTTGACATCCCATCCTTCATTTAACATTAATGTGCTGACTATTGCTTCGTAGGGATTTTTTACCGGATCCGGGTCATCAATGGTCTTGGCGAATTCTCTGGCTTTAGGAAGGTCGGATTTTTTTATTTCGCCAGTGCTATCTGTATGGATTAACAGAACTTTCCCTTTAAGGTCAGGTATAGTGTTAACAAAACCATATATTTCATCAGCCTCTTCATTTTCCGGGCACTGAAAGAATAACACTGGTTTTTTATTTAATGGTTTTAGTTTTTCTTTATATTCCCGCCATCTTCTTATTCCTGCATCAATCCAGGCCCTGTATCTCTCAACCACCTTTTTAGATGCGATTTCCTCAGCACCCTTCACAAGCCCTTTTAATGGCAATTTCACAATGTTCATCTCAATCGCTTCTTTCAGTGAAAAATCAACTATAATCCAAGGGAATAAGGCTCCTGTTTCGGTTTTTGGTGTGGCAGTAAAATCAAGTTCCATATTGATGCCCTTGCCATACTGAGATGCCAAATTTTTATGGAGTCCCAAAAGTATCTTTTTCCATGCCTTTTCAAAACTGTAGATATGGTGGGCTTCATCTTTCAAAATCATTATATTGGGACAGGTTGTCAGAACCTCTTTTATCCTGTTCTCCTGATAAATATCAGAAACACTATAAACCTCTGACAATTCCATAACTTTATCAATATATTTTTCTACCTCTTCCTTTCTGTTTTTTCTTTCTTCTAATTGCTGAATATTGGTCAAAAACAACACGTCTTCGGGGATAATATGAATCGGGTCTTCTTTAAGAATAACTTTCAGGTCAAACTCTTCCCTCCACTCTGGAAGGATAAGCGGCAATTCCCGAAATATCTTACCATCTTTGAAATCTCTCGTCAGTCTATCATAAATCACATTTTTCTCGCCAGCTATAAGTAAAAATTTTGAGGTGTAATCATTTTTGTTCTCTTTTTTATGATTAAAGTATTGCCAGACAATGCTTAATGCCATTACATAGGTTTTTCCAGAACCAGTTGCCATCTTAAAAGCATAAAGAGGATATTGGTCATAGGAAGGGTCATAGTCCTGAATAGGCCCTGCACCGAAATCCCTTGCCATATCTATGAAGTTCCGCTTCTTCATTACTTCATAAACATAAATCAGTGTTTCAATTGCTTCCCTCTGGCAGAACCAGAACCTGAATAAATCAGTAGTGGGGGGAGAGTAGCGAGTATATAGGGAGTTGTTTTCCCTTCTTCCTCGCTCCTCACTGTTCGCTACTTCAACAAGATGGTCTTCTTCAAACCAAAACTGTAAGAGTCTTTTTGTTGTAGGGGTAACACCGGGATAGCCTTGCTGTCGCCAGGTATATACTGCCTTGCGGAGTTCGTTAACTAAGTATGCCTTGCTTGGGCGTCTTTGCTCAGGTTGTAAAAGTTTGGTTGGTTTCATTTAATCCTCACCTTCAAAACCTTATTTGTATCATTCCCAAATACATCTACAACCTTCACCATTATCTGATATTCGCCTTTTTCATTATACATATGCCTTGCTTCATAATCTACTTTTGGGTTTTTCTTTGTTCTGAAACTCTGCCACTGGTTATGGAATGTGTCACCTTTGTAATCCCAATCTATTGCCCAGTAGTCTATAAGTTCTCTTGAATCCTTGACTTTACTGGCAATCTCGGCAAGTTCAGCAGTCGGTGGAAGTTGGAAATCAGTGATTTTTAATATAACTTCATTTCCTTTTGTTTCTGTTTTTATTTCTAAATATGCTACTTCAACAAATTTTACATAAGGTAAAAGTTCTTTTTCAACCGCTTCATCAGGGACTTTCAATAATTGCAAATCAAAGCCCACAAGTGAGGATTTTATCTCATTTACCGATGGTATTTGAACAAGTTTTAATTCAACGCCATTTTTCTTTGCCAGTGCCTTAGCAAGTTCATTAACTTCATAACTCCATTCCCAGCCCAAGACATCTGATTTGTTGAAATTATTGGCTCTGCATTCTATAACCACCTTTTCAACCTCTTCCATAGTAACAGGAGCATTCAAAGGACCAATATGGACTGCTCTGTCTTCTTTTCTACCGTGTAAATATCTAAAGCCGGTTAATGGCTGTGCCTGATAGAGTTTGAGCATAAAGGCAAGATATTCATCCTGTCTCTCCTGCCAGTAAACCGTTTCATAATTGCCAATGTTCCATATTTCAAAAGGTCTCGCTGGTTTGCCGTATTTTTTATCAGACATACTTAATCACCTTTTTATCTCCGATTCTTTAATATTTAGTTTTTTAAGAATAAATTCTTTTACTTTCAGAGCAATCTCAAGGTTTTCTCTCGCTTCCTCAATTGTGGGTATATAAAACTCATCTGGATATCTGACCTCCACAGCAAAGAAACTTAAACTGGATATTTTTTCTTTATCCAGATTTTCAAACTCCTTATCTATCTCAATACACAAGTTCAAGAGGGCTTCCAAATCATGAATTTTCTTCACTCGGACATTTTGAAAAGTCAAAAATGCCTTGAGGTATTTCTCTATTGCTTGCTGGCAATGAAAACATACTGCATCGGTTGGCGGTTCGTCAATCTCTAACATATGTTTGGCAACTTTTAAATCACTTTCTGCCCGTTGCAACCATCTTAAAATGTACTCCCTTTTCATATCTTCACCCCATCCAGAAATGCCTCGTTTGAGATTGTGTTGACTATATCTTTTTCTTCTTCAAACTTTTTTAAAGACTTAACAATGATGTCAAAGGGAGTAAATTTTATTTCCTTATGAAGTGCAGTAGAAATTTTTACCATAAGGTTTCTTTTTTCTCCTATAGTTATATCTTCATTCAGGATAACCAAGATGTCATAATCGCTCTCTGCATCAGAATCTCCTCTTGCACGGGAGCCAAAAAGAATTACGCTGTGCAGAGTAAATCCTGCCTGGGCAAGAACCTTTTCAACTACCTTTTTTATTTTAGCCTCTACAAACTTCATTTTTCTTCTTCCATCAAATCCTTTGAATTATGAATATCCAATAATCTTTTTCTTGTAACCTGAATAGCAAACTTTGATAAATCACTGCCAATCCATCTCCTTCCAAGTTTCTCTGCTACTGCCAATAGTATAGGTTTGACTTCGCTATTGTTTTTTCCCATACAATTCTTCTCCTGGGAACATCATGCTGATAAAGTTTTCTGCTTCCTTCAAATCTTCCGTAATTTGCTCGCAAGTGAGTTCTTCTGAGACTAATGGGGGATACCTTTCAGCAAAGTAATACCCAGTAATTCGCTCACATAATGGATAGAATTTCTTTAACTCTGATTTATATTTGATTGCGTCATCCAACAATGCATCAAGTTCGTGAATCTTCTTAAGTTTCCAACCGTGTTGCAAAAGAAAAGCCTTAAGATACTTTTCCAGAGACTGCTGGAGAAAGAAGCCTGAAGCCTCTGCGTCTTTTTCTTTCAAATTTCTTTTTGCCCGCTCCCAGTCTTTTCTGGCTACTTTTTCCCACTCTTCTGTAATTGACGAATTTTGTTTTTCTTTCATAGGGATTCCCCTTCTTCAATTATTTCTTTGATAAATTGATCCCCCATTTGTAATCTCTTTTCTATCTCCTCCGGTGTAAGGACAATTGGTGCAAGGGGCAATCTGTTTCGCAGATCACGAACAATGGCTCTTACAGTTGCCATCCTCTTATAGAATCCTTCATTTACATCCGCAATTATAAGCAAATCTACATCGCTATCTTCTGACTGCTCTCCTTTAGTATAAGAACCAAAAAGAATAACTTTTTTTGCCTTATATTCTTTTTTTAATTGTCTGCTTATCTTTTGTAGGAGTTTCATTGTTTCACTCTTCATTTATCCCTCCTCCATCAAGTCCTTTGAATTATGAATATCCAATAATCTTTTTCTTGTAACCTGTATAGCAAACTTTGATAAATCACTGCCAATCCATCGCCTTCCAAGTTTCTCTGCTACTGCCAAGGTTGTCCCTGAGCCACAGAAGAAATCGGCAATAATGTCGCCAGGGTTGGAAGAAGCAAGGATGATGCGTTTTAAGAGGGTTTCGGGTTTTTGGGTGTCAAAAGCAAGCCTTTCTTCTGCTTGAGGATTTACAATAGGAACCTGCCAAACATCTTGCATAAATCCATCAATATATGTTTTTACTCCATCTGGAACTTTGGGATTTGTACCAGGCCTGATATACCAGATAAATTTCCCTTTTTCATCTTCAAGACACTCAGCAAGATCTATATCAGCGTACTTTTCCTTCCGTTCCTTCAGATAATTGAATAAGTAATTCTCACTCTTAGTGTAAAGATATATGACATCATGTTTTCTGGCAAAAGCCTTTTGGCTTATGCCACCACTAATGTAATTCCACACAATCTCATTCCTAAAATTCTCATATCCAAAAATCTCATCCATCATCACCTTTACATAATGCCCAACATGCCAATCTAAATGCACATAAATAGAGCCATTTTCTGCCAATAATTCCCTCATCAAAACCAACCGTTCATACATATACTTGAGATAAGAGGCAATGCCACCGCTCCAGGTATCTTTGTAAGCCCGCTCCTCAATAATAGAAGGTTCTTTTTCAATTTCTTCATCGCCGAGTTTTGTTCTTACTGTAAAATCTGCACCTGTGAAAAATGGTGGGTCAATGTAAATGAGATTTATCTTTCCAGCCCAGCCTTGCTTTATGAGAGAAGACATCACAAGTTTGTTATCTCCCCAGATAAGGAGGTTTTTCCAATCTTTTGGATAATCTTTGGGCCATTCATCCTCAGGATATAAAAATTGCTGCACCCCTTCTTTTATTCTTGGCTTGTTTATCGTCTCAACGGTCTGGAATGGAAGATTTGGCTTTTCAATAGGTGTCTTTTCACCCAGGTCCACTTTGTCATATTTTTGATGCCAGAGGAGTTCTACATATTTTTTATTTTCAATCATTTTTTCTCAATATTAATGAGTAATGTTTAAGTCTACATTCATATTTAATTTATAGTTTCTGCTTTTAACTGTCAAATTTAATCCCTTTACTGATGCTATATTCCGCTTTTTTTCTACCGCATAAAATTCCACAAGATAACATCAGGGGTTTCATAACGCCCGAACCCACCCATAGGGTGCCATCTCCCAAAACCCATCATTCTTGAGGAGTTTATGGTTTTTTATCCTTTTCCTTGAAATACAGGAAAACATTCGAACTTCCTATTAGAGTTTATTGTCCACTTGACAGATTGCTGAAACACGTGTAGAAATAAATAATCTTCAAAAAATAAGAAATTTTACTATTAAAGGGGGGAAATATGGCTATTGAATATCGTCGTCTCGGGAAGCACGGGGTACTTGTAAGCAACATTTGCCTTGGTACAATGAATTTTGGCTGGCATACATCTGAACAGGATAGTTTCAGGATAATGGACCGCGCCCTTGAGCTCGGCATTAATTTTTTTGACACTGCGGATGTATATGGTTGGGCCGGTCAGAACGGAGATACAGAACTGATAATTGGAAGGTGGTTTGCACAGGGAAACGGAAGACGCGAGGCAGTTGTCCTTGCAACAAAGGTTTATAATCCTGTTAAAAGAAAAGAAAACAGGCCAGAACCAAATACTGACGGACGCTGTCTTTCTGCTATGAAAATTAAAAAGCATTGCGAAAATAGTTTAAGGCGGTTAAAAACTGGGGTTTGTCCCAAAGTTAATTGATTTGACTATATCCATTGATACTTAACCTCCAT
>DYKA01000088.1 GCA_020722805.1 Vermiphilus sp. | reverse complement strand
CAACTTCCAAATATTGAGAAAGCAGTCAACTTAATTTCAAAAGAAATCGCAAAAGGTAAAAAAATTTACATTGCTTCTATGGGACATATGCCGTGGACATATGTGGCTAAATATGAAGATTCAAAATGGGCTATCAATGCAGACCTTCACAGCAATATCCAGCACCAGGTTGAAAACTACATCAAAAATACTCCTGATAATGCTCTCATAGTTCGTCTCGGGTATACAGGAATGGACCCTGACTCATGGGCTGTTTTCAAAAGAAAAAAACAAAAAATTATCCTTATAAGCGCTGAAAACGATCCTCAGGAACATCCTGATTGGCAAATACCAGAGGATGTTTCTGTCTACATAGACATGGGATACACTTTTGGAGATGCCTGCGTCTGGGTTGAAGGTCTTCCAATAAGAATCCTTCCTCCAAGTGGTATCATGCAGATTGTTGCATATGAATGTCTGAATGTTGAGGTTCTTTCAAAAACATCCCTTCAAAAAAAATAAGAAATCCGTGATATAATTTTGTCTGAACAAGAAACAAACTATTAACAAGGAGCAAATATGTGGACAGAGGAGAACTGGTACAATGAAGCAAAAAAATGGGCACAGGAAAACAATGACTTTATTCAAAAAATGTGCAAACGGTTTATCAGTATACTGAAAGAACCTATTCCTGATAAAGAAGAATCAGAAATCATAAATCTTGTATTTCAGCACAGCCAGAAACGATTGAATGCGCCGGTTGACCTGAGAAAATACCCTGAACTTCGCGGAATGAAGCAACTTATCTCTGCCCAGTGGAAAGGCATAGGTGATGGTGCTGGAATTGATGAGAAACATGTGGCTATCTACACAAATGGACTATATTTTTATCACAGGATGATTTGTACAGGGAAAATCGGGAATATGGGGCTGGCGGCTTCAACGCAAGGAGCAAAATGTAGCTATATCTTTTTTCCTGAAAGCGATCATGGCCGCTTCTCGCAAACAATCTTGACACAAGCCCTGAAGAACCATTTGGAACGCCTGAATGGCCTGCATTAAATGAGCACCTGATAATTGGTTTTGTTTCGTCAGGAATATTTCTTGATGAAGAACCAGAAGAAATTTTTCCTGCACCAGTTTTCAAGATTGTTGCAAGATATTGCAGAAATACTAAAGAAGCAGTGGAAATGCTTGAAAGATATAATCAGTTCTGGGGCCCCTGCAACTGCATTGTTGTTGACAGAGAAAAAAATTGTGCAATGATTGAAAAAAGCGCCTGCAGAATTGGTGTAAGATGGTCAAAGGATGGATTCGGCTTTATTACTGCGATGACAGCAGAACATCCTGATATGAATGCGTATCTCAATGATAGAAGGCAGGCATCAATAAAAGTAAGAAACCTGAAACCAGGAAGTTGCGATGAAATTTACTGGCAGAAACAGGACAGCCGCAGACGTCTGATGAATGAACTTCTTGATGAGGCAAGAAAAAACCCAACACTTGAAACAATGAAGAGATTCATACAGTTCAGAGACCCTGAGAGAGGCAATGTTTGCGGCAATGGAGAAAGATATGCACCCGAATGCCCTGAATCAGAATACACTGTCAGAACAGTTATATGGCTGCTGAAAGAAGGAAGGGCTTTATGGTGGGCGAAAAAGGGAGATATCCCGTCCTTTGAAAATCCAATGCCGCAGGTAAGGTTTGAAAATGTCCTTTTGTGGGATTGACAGGAGATATAAATGTTTATAGCAGGTCAAATTGTTATTATTCTAACTGTTCTTATTCTGCCCTTAACTGTTCACAGGATAGAAAAAAACCTTGAGATGTTTTTATTTGTTATGGGGATTATTTCTGCCTCACTTTCACATTTCTTAGGACCCGAAAAGGTCTGGTCTGTGCACCTTGTTGAGGAATCATTTATTGAGCCAGTCAAAATTACCCTTGCAGTTCTTATTTCTGGATTTGTCTTCAAAAAATTCAGGCAGCCAATTACCGCAGGTATTACAAGAAGCGAGGAAATTCTCGGTCCTCACATATTTGCATTTCTGTTTATTGTAATTCTTGGACTTATTTCAAGCATAATCACAGCAATTATTGCGGCAATAGTACTGGTTGAAATAATAAATGCAATACCTCTTGACAGAAAATTTGAAACAAGAATGACAATCATTGCCTGTTTTGCAATAGGACTCGGTGCAGTTTTAACCCCTGTAGGTGAACCTCTTTCAACAATAGCAACAGCAAAACTTAAAGGAGCCCCGTATCATGCTGGATTCTTATTTTTGTTCAAACACCTGTGGTTCTATATTATCCCTGCAGTGGTGCTTCTCGGGATTATCGGTGCTTTCTTAAGGGCACAGCAGCCAAAAAATAGCACAATACAATCTCAAAAAATCCCTGAAGAAGGTATAAGAGATGTTCTTTTTAGGTCTGGAAAGGTATATCTCTTTGTCATGGCTCTTCTTTTTCTTGGCGCGGGATTCAAACCAGCGATTGATATGTATGTTGTTCCCCTTGGAGATGCTGCCCTTTACTGGATAAATACTGTCTCTGCAATTCTGGATAATGCCACACTTGCTTCTGCTGAAATAAGTCCCAAAATGAAGATTGACCAGATTCAATTTGCTTTAATGGGACTGTTAATTTCAGGAGGGATGTTAATTCCAGGAAATATTCCTAATATCATAGCAGCAAGCAAACTCAATATATCAAGCAAGGAATGGGCAAAATTTGGTATTCCTATTGGATTCGCTATACTTGTTGTGTACTTTGTTGTTATGTATTCGTTTTGATATAAAAGATTATCCTTTTGATTCTAATCTTTGAATTAATCTTGGAATAATCTCAAAAATATCTCCAACAATTCCTAAGTTTGCCACCTTAAAAATTGGAGCATTCTGGTCTTTGTTGATGGCAATGATATAGTCAGATGTTGACATACCCGCAAGATGTTGAATAGCGCCTGATATCCCGCAGGCAATGTAGATTTTGGGTTTAACTGTCTTTCCTGTTTGTCCTACCTGATGCGGATACCCAATCCATCCAGAATCAACAGCAGCGCGAGATGCACCGACAGCAGCACCTATAAGCTGGGCAAATTTTCTTATCATATCAAAGTTTTTGCCATCGCCAAGTCCCCTTCCGCCTGAAACAATAATTTCTGCTTCCTGAAGGTCAATGGTTTGTTCAACTGATTCTTTTGAAACAAGGTCAACCCTGCAGGTTGCATTGAAAGCAGAAAAGTTCTCTTTTATGATTGTTCCATTTCTATTACCAGTGGGTTTTGCTTCTTCAACTGATTTCGGCCTTATTGTTGCCATCTGGGGTCTGTAGTTTTCGCATATGATTTTAGCCATCAGGTTTCCACCGTATGTGGGTCTTATCTGCTGGAGAAGTTTTGTTTCAGGGTCTATGGTAAGGTCTGTGCAATCAGCGGTAAGACCTGTTTTGAGTCGGGCTGCTGTCTGTGGAATGAAACTTCTTCCAATCATTGTCGCAGAGGCAAGAACAATATTGGGTTTATACTTTTTTATCAGTTCTGTTAAAAGGCACACATAGATGTCCTGTCTGAACTGGTCAAGGGAAGCATCCTCAACAAGATAGACCTTATCAGCCCCACAATTAAAAAGCTGCTGTGCCTTTTGTTCTCCATCAGACGAAAAAATAATACCGCAGACCTCTTCTTTTAATATTTCAGCAAGTTTCAGGGAGATTCCAAGAAGTTCAAAACAAACATGGGAAAGTTCTCCATTTTTTAATTCAGCAAAAAACCATATTCCTTTATACTGACTCAGTTCTGTTTGTGGCCTCTTCTTTTCTTCTCCAACAATTTCAATGGCATTTTCAGGACATTCTTTTACACACAACCTGCAAAAAGTACAGTTTTCATTGATATTTGCCTTACCTTCTTCATTAATTTCTATTGCTCCCGCAGGACAAACATCAACGCATATTCTACAACCAGTACATTTTTCTTTGTTGACTTTTATTTCCATTTCAAATCACTCCGAGTTTTTTTAGTTCCTGAATAAGTAATTCAACAAGTTCGTCAGATTCACCAGTAAAGGTTTTTCCTTCCTTTTTTATTTCTGGCCTCCATATTTCAACGACCTTTGTTGGAGAACCATCCTGACCGAATTGGACGTCATCTCCGCCGATATCATTCTTTGTCCAGACAGGAATCTGGGTTTTCTTTGCCCTTAACATTCCCTTCAAAGATGGCAGTCTTGGTTCATTTATTTCCTTTACAACAGTGATAACAACGGGTAATGGTGACCTCAGTGTTTCATAGTGGTCTTCAAGAAGCTGCACACACTCAATATATGTTTCTTTCAGGGAAATAATTTTGCTGACATATGTAATCACTGGTATTTCAAGATGTTCAGCAAGTTCAGGGCCAACCTGCCCTGTGCTTCCATCCATTGCTTCCCTCCCACACAATACTATGGAAAAATCACCTATTTTTCTGATTGCCCTTGAAAGGGTATAAGAAGTTGCAAGTGTATCACTTCCAGCAAATGCCCTGTCGCTTAAAAGATACACCTCATCAATACCGAGAGATATTGCTTCTTTTAATACTGCTTCTGCCTGAGGTGGACCCATTGATATTGCAACTGTAGTCCCACCAAATCTTTCTTTCAGCCGAATTGCTTCCTCAAGAGCATAGGCATCATAAGGATTAAGGATGCTCGGTATGCCCTCTCTGACTATCCTTTTTGTTTCAGGGTCAATTCTTACGTCCATTGTGTCAGGAACCTGCTTTATACAGACAACATATTTCATTTCTTCCTCCAGAGATGTAGTTAATTGCTTTTCCTCACTACTATCTACAGTTTTCTAACAAGAATCAAGACACCTGATGCAATCAAAATCAGCCCCGCTAATGAATGGATGACTCTTAAAGGCACAACCTTTTGAAGAAAATTTCCCAGCAAACAGGAAATAAGCGTGCTCAGGACAAAGGCTATCATTGCACCAAAAAAAACAGGAAAAATTGATGCGCTTTTTGTACTTAGAGAAAAGCAAACAATCTGTGTTTTATCCCCGATTTCAGCAAGAAAAATTGTTGCAAAAGCAAGCCAGAAAATTTCCCAGTTCATTGGTTCATAATATCCTTAATTTTATTAAAAAATTGTTTGTTTATACTTTCAAGGGATTCTTGTGATTTTCCCTCAACCCTCAGAACAATTGCTGGCTGAGTATTGGAAACCCTTGCAAGAGCCCATCCATCAGGAAAATATATCTTAACTCCATCAATATCGTTGATTTTGAATCTGTTCTTATAAAAATCTTTCAATCCCTCAACAATCTTGTATTTTCTTTCTTCGCCAACATCAATCCTGATCTCAGGACTTGAGAAATATCTTTTCTTCCCTTCAAGAAGCTGCTCGGGATTCTTCCCCGTCTCATCCATAATCCTCAACAATCGCAGACAGGCGTAAAAGGCATCATCAAAGCCGAAATATTCATCGGCAAAATAAATATGACCAGATAATTCTCCTCCAAGCGCTGCATTTTCTTCAATAATTTTTGCTTCTATCAGGGAATGTCCTGTTTTCCACATAATGGGTCTGCCACCAGCCCTTTTTATTTCCTCTTCAAGTGCAAGAGTGCATTTGACATCAAAAACAACTGTTGCGCCTGGATTTCTCTTGAGAATATCAAGTCCATATATAATGAGTAACTGGTCGCCCCAGAGAATTGTTCCATCACTGCCAACAGCACCAATTCTATCACCATCACCATCAAGTCCAAATCCAGCATCAAGTTTTTTTTCTTTAACAAGCGCAATCAGGTCCTTAAGATTTTCAGGGACTACAGGGTCTGGAAGGTGATGGGGAAAAGTATTGTCGCTTTCAAGGTATAAAGGTTCAAATTCAACCCCGAGACAGGAAAAAAGTTTTTCAATAAAAGGTCCGGCAGTTCCATTGCCAGTGTCTACGGCTATTTTTATTTTTCTTTTAAACTCAAATCTTTGTTTCATAAATGCGATGTAATCATCTTGCACCTGTATTCTTTTTATATCGCCAATTCCTTCTTCAAAATCTTCTTTTTCAATAATATCAGCGATTTGCTGTATTTTTGCACCGTATAAGGCATGTTGTCCGGCAACAAGCTTAAAACCATTGAACTGCGGAGGGTTATGGCTGGCTGTGACAATTGCACAGGCATCAAGCTCATATTTTTTTTGAGCAAAGTAAGCAAAAGGTGTTGGAATCATCCCAGCATCAAAAACAACAATACCACAATTTTTTATTCCGTTAATCAGATTCTTTTTTAATTCAGGAGAACTTTTCCTGTTATCACAGGCAGCAACAAGGGTTTTCAGGCCTGATTTCCTCAAGTAAGAACCGAATGCCCTTCCAAGGACAAAAGCGAAGTCATTGTTTATCTGTTTGTCAACTAACCCCCTGATGTCATACTCACGGAAAATAACCCTGTCTATTTTCATATATGTCCTTTTGTAAGTATTCAGTAGAAGCCGTCTAATTTTAGGCACAAAGTTCAAACCTTAAAAGATGTAATCCTAAAGTCGTGCCACATAGGCACAGAGTTTTTAATGCTTTTTACTTTGTTCCTTTGTGCCTACGCATAACGTGCTTCACTGATATTATGAAAAGGCTACCCTCAGG
>DYKA01000087.1 GCA_020722805.1 Vermiphilus sp. | reverse complement strand
TATAAAGCGAAACAATACCAAAATAGGTAAATACCAGTAAAGTACATTTTATTGCAAATTGAAAAGTGAAAAACAAACTTAACAAACAGAGTAAATTACCCGCCTTCGCAGAAAACCAGCCTGTTTATGCATTAACTCCAGCGACAAACCCTGTTGAAAATGCCGACTGAAGGTTAAATCCGCCTGTTTTCCCATCAACATCAAGGATTTCCCCCGCGAAAAAAAGTCCTGGAACAATTCTTGATTCCATCGTTTTTGGATTCACTTCTTTGACATTCACTCCGCCACGGGTTACGATTGCCTCATCAAAACCCCTTAACGAGTCAAAAGTAAATTGAAATTTCTTCAAAAGAAAAATAAGAATATGCCTCTGGGAAACCGTTATCTGATTACCCTTGATTTCGCCAGAAAGCCCGCCAGCCAGCAAGAATTCGTCAATGATATTCCGGGGTAAAAGATTTCTCATAATATTTTTTAATGCCTTGCTGGGGTTCTTCTTGAACTCAGAAATAAGACGGGTTTCAAGGGTTATGATATCAAGCGCTGGCTTAAAATCAATGAGAATTTTTATCCCGCCATAATTTTTTATTCCCGCGAGGTGTCTTGACAGGTCCAGCACTGCTGGCCCTGATATTCCAGAATGAGTAAATACTGCTTCTCCGAATTCTTCTGCCAGTATTTGTTCACCCCTTACAGCCCTGATAGAGACATTTTTCAGTGATATTCCCTGCCATTGTTTTATCCATTCTTCTTTGAGGTTAATTCCGCATAACACAGGCACAGGTTTAATTATAGTATGGCCGAGCTGCTTTGCAATCCTATAACCATCCCCGGTTGAACCTGTCCGGGGATAACTTTTTCCACCAGATGCAAGTATCACACTTTTTGAAAATATCTCGGCCTTTTTTGAAAGTATCCTGAAGATGCCGTCTTCCTGTTTTTCTACCTTCATAACCCTGTTGCGAAACCATAGCTGAACACGGAGATTTTGAAGGACATTTCTAAAAAAATTCACCACATCCTGCGCTGACTGACTTGCAGGGAATACCCGTTGACCCCGTTCAACAACAAGTTTCAACCCGTTGTCTTCAAAAAACTGCATCAGGCCCTGATTTGAAAATTGTGCAAAAGCATTTCTCAGAAAATCACCGTTATGGTAGTTTTCAAAGAGCTGTCCGACGGGAATATCGTTTGTCAGGTTGCATCTTCCAGCACCTGATATGAGCAATTTCTGTCCAATGGCCTTATTTTTTTCCAGAATGAGAACCTTTTTCCCTTTTTCAGCCGCAGCAACAGCAGCCATAATCCCTGCCGGACCTGCGCCTATGATTGTGAGCCGGTTTACCAACATAACATTTTGACAGTATGATGGATTAGTGTTTGAAGTGTCGCACGCCTGTAAATACCATCGCAATTTTTTTTCTGTCGCATACCCTTATAACCTCGTCATCTTTCAGAGAACCACCCGGCTGAATAACCGCCGTAACGCCTGCTTTTGCCGCTTCTTCTATGCTGTCCGGAAAAGGGAAGAATGCATCCGAAGCCATCACAAGAGGACTTATCTTTTTCTTGAAATTATCCTTCATTTTCATCACTGCAACACGGGTGGAATCATACCTTGACATCTGTCCTGCACCAATTCCCACAATCTGGTTTGTTGTGCCGAGCACTATTGCATTTGATTTGACATGCTTGCAAACAGTCCATGAGAATTTCAGTGCTTCCATTTCTTCGTCGGTTGGTTCTCTTTTTGTCTTGACCTCAAGATTTCCCCAGTTTTTTGTATCGTGTGTCTGAATGAGTATGCCGCTATTGGTTCCCTTTATTTCAAATTCAGGGAGATTGAAGGAAGGCATCTCAATCAGTCGGAGGTTCTCTTTTTTTGAAAGTATTTCAACTGCCTCCTGTGAAAAAGAAGGAGAAATAATTACCTCAAAAAATGTTTTTGAAATCATCCTCGCTGTCTCAGGGGTGAGAGCCCTGTTCAAACCAATAATTCCACCAAAGGCACTCAATGGGTCGGTTTTCAGTGCATTTTCATATGCCTGTTCCTGAGTTTTCATTGCTGCAACACCGCAGGGGTTGTTATGTTTTATAATACAGCAGGACGGCTCATCAAATTCACATGCGATTCTGTATGCGCTTTCCATGTCAAGGATGTTATTAAAGGATAATTGCTTTCCCTGCAGCTGCTTCCAGGAAAAATTTCTATCAGCGCACCTGTACCACGCTGCCTTCTGATGAGGATTTTCTCCATATCTGAGCTGGTCAATCTTCTTATAGTAAAATCCAATGGTTTCCCTGAAAGAGAATTCCTGATTCCTTTCAAAATATCTGCTGATAAGCCAGTCATAATAACTGGTTGTACGAAAAACCTCTGCTGCACATTTCCTTGATGTGGCTTCAGATATTCCGCCTTGATTTTCTATTTCTTCCATAACTGCAGGATAAAATTCAGGACTGACAAGCACACATACAAACTTCCAGTTTTTTGCAGATGCCCTTATCATTGAAGGACCGCCGATATCAATGTTTTCAATCAATTCTTCATCGCTTGCATCCCTGTTGAAGAAAACCTTTTCAAAAGGATACAGATTAACAACAACAAGGTCAATCTGCTTTATGTTGTGAAACCTCACCTGTTCAATATGAGAAGTATTGTCTCTTTTGTAAAGGATACCACCATAAATAAAAGGGTGAAGTGTCTTAACCCTTCCATCAAGTATTTCTGGAAATCCAGTAATCTGTGAAATCTCCTTCACAGAAATACCCGCTTGCTTCAATGTCCTTGCGGTTCCACCTGTTGAAATAATCTCAACGTCCTTCCTGTCAAGAAACTTTGCAAGGTCAACAATACCTGTCTTGTCTGAAACACTTATAAGCGCTCTTTTCACCTCAATCATCGGGTCTCCCTGTTTGAAAGAAAATCAGTCAAAAACCCATTGTTCAACTAAGTTTTCTGGAATCTCATTAATAAAAATGGACTTGCGAAAGGAAAGATTTCTCGGGGCAGAGAGATAATAGGTAATGTAAAGGTCTTCCTTTGCTCTTGTAATTCCAACATAAAACACTCGACGTTCTTCTTCAATATCGCCAGTGTCAGTGTGTGAAAGATTGTGCGGAAAATGGTATGCACAAACCCCTATTATGAAAACGATTCTCCACTCAAGTCCTTTTGCCTGATGTACTGTTGATAATACAAGATTTCCACCTGTATCCTTGACTTCTCCCCGGTAGTGCTCCTGTAAACTTGTCTGGCTGATAAACTCTTCAATGCTGTGCCATGTGCCTGCAATTTCCTTCAAGCTTTCAATATCTGCAATTCTTTGTTCTGCATCAAGATAGTTTGCATACAGATGGTCGTGGTAGAAACTTTTCATGATGATATCTATCTGTCTTGAAATCTGTTCAGTTTCAATGATATCTTTAAGAATTTTTTTAATATCCTGCCATGACTTTTTTGCAGAAGAGATAATCTTCAGGTCATCAGAAGAGACAATCTCATGAATACTTTTTTTCTCTCTGATGGATTCAATGATTCTATCTCTTGACACTTTCCCGACTCCTTTTGCAAGATTCAAAATCCTGAACCACGACATCTCATCTCTGGGATTATGGCATACCCTGAAAAATGCGAGTACATCTTTTATGTGCGCCATCTCAAAAAATCTCAGGCCGCCTCTGACCACATAAGGAATTTTCAATTTGTTGAGTTCAATCTCTATTTCCGTGGATTGATATCTTGACCTGAAAAGAATTCCTATGTCTGACGGCTTTGCAGTTTTCAGGAGTTCTTTAATTCTCTGTATGACAAAAATGCTTTCACTGTGTTTGTCATAGCACCTGACAAGGACAGGTTTTACACCTGAAGATTTTATGCTTTTCAAAACCTTCGGGAACTGATATTTATTGTGTGAAATAACGCTGTTTGCGAGATTAAGAACCTCAGGAGTACTTCTATAGTTTGTTTGTAGATAGAAAATTTTTGCCTCCGGATATATTCTTGGAAATTCAAGAATGTTCTGGACGGTTGCTCCGCGGAAACTGTATATGCTCTGTGCATCATCCCCGACAACCATAATATTTTTATGAAAATGGGCAAGCTGATAGAGAATCAGTGCCTGTATTCTGTTTGTATCCTGATACTCATCAACAAGTATGTAGAGAAGATTCCGTGAAATTTTTTCTCCTGGCTCCTGCATTGTAAGAATTTTCAGCCAGAATGACAGCAGGTCATCATAGTCAACAACCCCGAGTTCTCTTTTTCTTTTATTGTAAGCGGATTCAATTGTTTCCAGCCGTGCAATCATGTGCGTGAAGTACTGGTATCTGTGCATTACGATGTCTTTAATTGTTTCTGATGTATTAACCGAAAGACTCAAAAGAGCCTGAATAACCTCAGGCGAAATTTCTCTATCAGGCAAAATTGGCTTTGAGATTTCTCTTATTATTGAAAGAGAATCCTCACGGTCAATAATTATGTAATTATGTGGAAGCGAGGCATGGCGGGCATATTTACGAAGAAAGACATTTGCAACGTGATGAAATGTTCCTGCGATAAGACCTTCTGGTAGTGAACCGAGTTTGTTTTCAATCCTTCTCACCATTTCTTTTGCTGCCTTGTTTGTAAATGTAAGCAGGCATACCCTTGATGGCTCTATTCCGTGCTCAATAAGATACATTGTTCTGTAAGTGAGGACTCTTGTTTTGCCGGAACCTGCGCCAGCAAGAATAAGACAGGGTCCTTTAGCGTGTTTCACAACCTGCAACTGCTCAGCGTTCAGCAGTTTCTCATATTCAATTGAAATGCCTGAATCAACGGCCTGTCTTAAGTTCACTGTATCTGTCTCACTGTGAGATAAAGAACAGCCATCCTTACAGCAATTCCATTTGTAACCTGCTGAAGGATGAGCGAGTTTTCTTTTTCTGCCATCTCTGTTGAGATTTCAAGCCCTCTGTTCATCGGGCCTGGATGCATAAGGAAAAACTTGTCCTTTGTGAAAACTGATCTTTTTGAATCAAATCCAAAAAACCTTCTGTATTCCGCCTGAGAAGGAAAGAAATTTTCCTGCTGTCTTTCCTTCTGGATTCTTAAAAGATACACAACATCGGCGTCCCCGACTGCTTCTGACAATGAATAGCATACAGAAACACCCGTTTTTTCTATACCTTTTGGAATCAATGTCGGCGGACCGCATACCACAACCTTTGCGCCAAGTTTAACAAGTCCCCAGATATTTGAGCGAGCGACACGACTGTGATAGATATCCCCTATTATTGTAACCTTCAGCCCTGAAACCTTCCCGAAAACCTCTTTTATGGTGAAAAGGTCAAGAAGCGCCTGGGTTGGATGTTCATGGCAGCCGTCTCCAGCATTGATAACTGCCGCCGTAACAGCCCTGCTGATAATCAGAGGCGCCCCTGAGATAGAATGTCTCACAATAAAACAGTCAACCTTCATTGCTTCAATATTTTTTGCAGTATCAACAATTGTTTCACCCTTTGAAACACTGGACGTGCTCACCTCAAAGTTCAAGACATCTGCTGAGAGCCGCTTTGCTGCAAGTTCAAATGATGTCTTTGTCCGGGTGCTCGGCTCAAAGAAAAGGTTCACAACCGTTTTCCCTCTGAGAGCAGGAACCTTCTTTACAGGTCTTGTACTGACTTCCTTGAATGATTTTGCGGTATCAAGAATTATCTCAATCTCTTCCCGCGAGAGCTCTTCAAGCCCGAGCAAATCCTTTCTATTCCAGTTCATTTTTCTTTTTGATGACAACCTCTTCGGTTCCATCAATTTCCTTCAATCTCACTTCAACAATCTGGTTTTTACTAACAATTGTTCTCATTCCAACATAGTCAGGTTGTATTGGAAGTTCCCTGCAGTTTGTTCTGTCAACAAGCACGAAAAGCCGGATCATGGCAGGCCTTCCATAATCAATAATCTGGTCAATTGCCGCACGGATGGTCCTTCCGGTGTAAAGGACATCATCAACGAGAAGGATTTTTCTGTCATCAAGGTCAAACATCAGTTCAGACCCTGACACCACAGGATGACTTCCTATGGCGCTGAAATCATCCCTGTACAATGTTATATCAACACAGCCGCAGTCAATGCTGCTTTTTGTTTTTTTCTCAAGGATTTTTTTGATTCTTTGAGCAAGGATCGCCCCCCTTCTTTTTATCCCTATCAGTGCAAGGCTATTACCCATTTCCTTGATAACCTGACCGGAAAGATTCTCAAGTATTTTTCTGATTTCTGCGGACGAAAGAATTCTGTTTTCCATAAATATATTTTAACCCAGAATTCCGTTTTCTGAAAAAGTATGACAACAAACTTTTGCACGTAATAGGAAAAAACAAAGTAAGAAGAAACATTTTAAGTAATACCTCAGTGAAGACCCCACCTACGCTACGTGCTACGGCGGGCAGGCGTTATGCGTAGGCACAAAGTTAATACTTATCAACAAAGTACGCGATACTCAGGCACAGAAGCATATAGTTTTTAATGCTTTTAACTTTGTGCCTCTGTGCCTTTGCCACTTTGTGCCTGTAAATATGAACAATGCGAGGGGATTTAGGAAAGTTGAACCTACGGGGGATATAAAGGGGTGTGAGCCCCTTTAGGGTCAAAATTTTGCTTCGTGCAAAATTTTGGTGGCAAAGTATATCGGCTTTTTCTTCAGAACTGAAGTTCTGACATAAGGAATATCAGCCAAAAAACCCTTATCCTCTCTATCT
>DYKA01000086.1 GCA_020722805.1 Vermiphilus sp. | reverse complement strand
AGGTCTTCGGAAACGCAATGGTGATGCGGGTTTCCGAATTTCGTGAAGGGCACTTTACAAAAGGAAGGAGAAAGATAGATGAAAAAGAGGAAAAAATAAAAACATAGGTAAGTTTGGCAGAACGTGTGGCAACAATGGAGGAAAAATGCAAATATTTAGAGATGTCAAAATTACAATGCGGGATGGAGTGAAACTTGCCACAAATGTTTTCTTGCCTGATGGAAATGGGCCATGGCCAGTTGTTCTTGTTAGGACAGCGTATAACAGAAATTTTGTATATGACAGAAATTTCCTTGATAAAAAAATTGCTCTTGTGGTACAGGATTGCAGGAGAAGATATGCTTCAGAAGGTGATTTTTACCCATTTGTTAATGAAGCAGCTGATGGTTATGATACTCTGGAATGGATATCAAACCAGAAATGGTGCAATGGCAAAATAGGTATGTTTGGTGCATCATATCTTGCAGCAACCCAGTTTTATGCTGTAATTTCGGGAAGTAGTCGAATCAGTGTGTTAAATCCGCAGTTTATGACAGGCGACTGCTGGAAACAGGGATATTTCTGCAATGGTGTTTTTTCACTTGGGCTGACCTGGAGCTGGCTCTGTTTTGAAACAAACAGCAAAACATCAGAGGCATCAGTGATGCCTGCCTTTAATGTTGCTGAACTTTTGCGCACTCTTCCACTGATTGACCTTGATGTGAAAAGCGGTGTGAATAAGGTTAAATCATATAGAGATTTTGTTTCAAACAATAGATACTCTGAATTCTGGAAGCAATTTTCTCTTGAAGGCCAGTACAACAAATTTCAGATGCCTGTCCTTCTGATTGGCGGCTGGTATGATTACTATCCATCAGAAATGTTAAAGATATTCTGCGAATTAGAAAAGCACAGTAAAACGAAACAGGTCTCTGAAAGCCACAAGGTAATCATAGGCCCATGGACTCACGGTATTAATCATCTAACAACACTTGGTGAGATTGATTTTGGAGAAGACTCCTTAAAAGAAAATGATGCAACAGTCAGGTGGCTTGACTGTGTCCTGCATGGAAGAAATATCAGTCAATTTCAGAAATCACCTATCAGAATTTTCGTAATGGGCAAAAACATCTGGCGCGACGAATACGAATGGCCACTTGCACGAACAAAATATACAAACTATTACCTGCACCAAGCAGGCAACCTCAGTACAACACCCCCAGGAAAACATGAAAAACCGGATACCTATGACTATGACCCATTAAATCCTGTTCCTACAATAGGTGGAAACCATTCAATTGGCACATATAATCCGGGTCTTTATGAACTCGCAAAACCAGGTCCCTATGACCAGAGCATTCTTGAAACAAGGAATGATGTACTGGTTTATACGTCGGATGTTCTTGAGCGCGACACTGAAATCACAGGTCCAATTACTTTTATTCTTTTCGCATCATCTTCAGCCCCTGACACTGATTTTGTTGTTAAACTTGTAGATGTACATCCCAATGGAAAATCCATCAATATATCTGAGGGAATTATAAGGGCAAGGTTCAGAAATAATGTACATGGAGAACCAGTTTTGATGGAACCGGGCAAAATTTATAAATTTAATATTGAAATGATGGCAACTTCAAATGTATTCAAAAAAGGGCACAGGATAAAAGTTTATATTACAAGCAGTAATTTCCCCTTGTGGGACAGAAATCTTAATACAGGGAATGACCCTGCAACAGATACAGAGATGCAGGTTGCGCATCAAACAATTTTTCATGATTCATTAAGGCCATCACATATTATTCTACCAGTCATTGGATGAAAATATCCCACGCTATGTTTGCAGGAGTGTTTGAAAGGCTTGAAAATATTGTGATTATGTCATATTATATTCTTGCTGTTCTGTCAACGAAGACAGTACAAGCGAACAAAGGAGTTCGCAGATGGGAAATATAAGCAAGATTGAGTCCATCTCCATCATTGAAAAAGCAAAGGATCAGGGGCTTGATGCAAGCATCCTGTACGAGTCAGTTATTGAACTTGCAAAGGAAGGACTCTTAACCGCTTCCTGTCTCAACGCGGCAGCAGGGATTTTACTTTCTGACCTCGGACTTCCGGAGTACTTTTTTAGGTGGATTTCCAAAGATTCCTTGAAAACAGTGCTTAAAGCAATCGCGACCAACCTCCAGATACAGGACCACAGGTATGTACTGAGAAGCGAAGTTTCCGAGGTGCAGCTTGCAATGGAAGGAGGTGTACAGGTTAGAATTGCTACGGCTGAAAACAGGGAAAGAATGGAAAATGTTTTGAATCCTGTAATGTCAGGTCGTAGAATAGAATATTACTTTGGGAAGACTCATAACTATTATACATATATCATCAGACCCGAAAGATGCAAGGAACTAAAAGAGATTAAAGAAGGAGAATCTCCTTTTGCTTTCAATGAGATTATCTCAGGCCATCCCACACCAAAGGTAACAAAACGAAGATACGAACTATTTCTGAAAAAATCCAGTGCCAGTGTTGTTCCAATAATTTCTATCTCAAAATCAAAAAAGACAAACGAAATAAGAATAATGTTCAAGGAAGATTTTTCAAGGTCAATTCTCCCTGTTATTCGTAAGATGCTTGAAGATACAGGTATCACACTGAATCGTGCATACTGGGAAACATACAGAGGCAACACCAATAGAGTTGAGTCGGTCTGTTCACTTTATCTTGATGGAAGTCCTTCAGAGGAGAAACTTCGGACAGCAATAAACAGATTGCATTATGTTGTTGCAATACAGCCAACAGGTCTTGATGAACTTTATACCCACGGGATTCTGTCTTTTGAACAGTACATCTTCACAATCATTGCGGCTGCCTTTGTCCACACCTTTATCCATAAGAGCGAGTTCGCTGATATCCGCATAATGGGGGCACTTAAAGATAAGCAGTTGAAAGATGGTTTTGCGAAAAGGATTTTTGAGTCAAACAGGGCTGAATATTCCCGTTCAGTCATAGAATCTGCAATAAGACAAAAACCAGAACTTATTAAAGAAATTTTCTCTATTTTTGACAGGAAGTTTAACCCGTTGCACAGGAACAGAAACCTGAAAGATATTGAGTCAGACCTTGAAAATTATAAGAGGCATGTCCAGATTGAATTTGCAGATGACAAAACATCCGCATGCGTTTTCTTGTTTATGACCAGGCTTATTACCTCATCCCTGAAGACCAATTTTTATAAGGTGAAAAAACGCTCATTCGCCTTCAGGTTTTCCGGTGACATTCTCGACCCGCTCGTTTTTCAGAAGAAGGTTCACAGCATATTTTTTATCATTGGTTTTTATGCAATCGCAAGTTATATGAGAGCCGAAGAAATTGCCCGCGGAGGAATAAGGTTGATAAGAATTACAAAGTCAAACTATGAAACTGAACTGGACTATATGCCTTTGTTAAATTATGCACTTGGACCTGTGGCTCAGAGGTTGAAGCACAAGGATATTGCCGAAAGCGGAGCGAAGGGTGTCATTGTTCCTTATCCTGAATATGCCGGAGATGGCTTGAATGCCGTGCTTGATTTTGCAGACGGAATTCTTGATCTTGTCCTATCGTCGAATGAAATCATTGACTTTTATCTTAAGCCGGAGATGATATTCTTTGGCCCGGATGAAGGAACAGGTCCGTTTATGGATGTAATTGCCCATCACGCCAGGAAAAGAGGATACAAATACTGGAGGACAATTACAACAGGAAAGATAACGGGAATTCCACATGATGCCTATGGATTGACTACAGACAAAAAGGTTTTCGGATTATTTCCAGAAAAATCCGGAACACTTTTTTTCTTTGAAGGACAAGAACCAATCATTACTGAAAACACAGACGATATATACAGGAAAATAGGCAGCGGTATCCACGCAAGCGGGATGACGACAACAGGAATCATGGCATGTTTGAGGACTGTTCTAAAACATCTCAAAATAAAAGAAGAAGACACATCTTTGATGATGACAGGGGGTCCTGATGGTGACCTCGGAGCGAATCAGATTCAATCTTACAGAGGAAAGATAAAGCTGATTATTGATAGTGGAAGTGTGCTTTTTGACCCCTGTGGACTTGATAAAAAAGAACTGATGAAGATCGCATTTGCAAGACATACAAAACCGAGAATTAATAGTCTTGCGTATCCTGCAGAAAAAATCAGTCGGAATGGCTTTAGAATACTTCGCACAAAGCAATCATTTGTCCTTCCGGATGGGACAAGGGTTGAAGATGGATCGTATTTCCACAGAAACTTTCTGTCTGATGTTAGCATGAGAAGGTTTGTCAAAGAAGCAAACATTGATGTTTTTGTTCCATGCGGAGGACTTAAAGATACAATTAATGCCGATAATGTTGGGCAATTTTTGCAGTTGTTCAGGGAACTGAAAATTATTATGGAAGGTGCAAATGTTTTTTTTGATGATACGGCACGAGATTTCATCGCAAAGACAAAGATATTGCAGATAAGGGATTCATCCGCAAACAAGGGCGGCGTTACATCCAGCTCAATTGCTGAGGTCCTTCCCGGTTTTATTCTTGGAAACAGGTATGAACAGGAACTTGTAAGAAATCAAAATAACAGAATTGCCCTTGTTAAATCTGTTTTTGAAATTATTGAGAGAAACGCTGCTTGTGAAACAGAGATGCTTCTTTTGCTCGCTGAAAAAACAGGAAAACCTCTTCACATCCTTTCAATGGAAACAAGCGAAATGCTGATTTCTCTGCAGGAAAGAATTTACGAGGTTCTGGGTTCATTGAAAGAGAAAAGAAAAATTCTGTTAAGAATTTTGCGTTCTTATGTACCTGGTGTGCTTGTGGAAATCGTTGGTATTGACAGAATACTCAAAATATTGAGCAGCACTAACCTTGAACCATACCTTGATGCAATAATAACAAAGAAAATTGCTCAAACAGCCTTATACAGACATGCTGCTGACTGGGAAAACTTCAATAAAAAAATGCAACAGAATTTCCTTGAGATAATTGAGTCCCTGTTTCCTGCTTAGAAATTTTGATATCCCGGATTGTGCGGTATAATAATCCGAAAAATCCACAGGGAGAAAGCGATGAAAATTTCTGTTTATTCATTATCGGCATCTGATAAAAACCGGATGAGGTTGTCGCCCTTGCAAAAAAATATAACTGCGATGGAATTGAGTGGTGGTGCAGGGAAAATGCACATATAGACCTTTTGAATCTAAATTCTTCAGCACGAGAAGTGTCAAAAATTACTTCTGATTCAGGTCTTTTGTGTTCTGGCATTGCTCCATATTTCAAATTCAATGAAACAAGAGAGTATCTTGCCAGGATTTTTGAAGCAGCAAGAATCTTGAAAACAAGAAATGTAAGATGCCACAGTTATATGTTTGACGGTAGTATTTCTGTTTAAGATTTAATGAAAAAACAAAGAAAATGGCTTGAAGAAATTGTTCTGCCCGAAGCAGAAAAGGCGGATGTAAGGGTTAATATAGAGCAACACCATATACAGATAGGTTGCACTCCGAATGCGTGCAGACAGATTGTTGATGGACTGCCGGAAAAGCATTTTGGAATTATCTATGACCCCGGAAATTCAGGTGTTGAGGGGTTTACACGTCCAGAATATTCAATAAGTGTTTTCGGGAAATATCTTGCCCATGTTCATATTAAAAACTGTAAACAATCACACACAACAGAAGGTGCTGTGTCTGGCAGAAAATATAAAATGGAATTTGGCCCTATTGCTGATGGAGATCTTGACTGGAAAGGCATAATAATTGCTCTCAAAAAATCAGGTTTTGATGGATTCATTTCTCTTGAAGCACTTGATAAGAGACCTTCTGAAAAAAAGTTTGAAGAAGATATTGTTTACCTTCAAAACGTTCTCAAAGAAATTTAGATTTACTATGGACAAACGTTTGCATGGTCTTATTCCAGCGATTGTTATTCCTTTTGATGAAAATTTGAAGATTGATGAAGATGCCCTTGAGAAATATGTTGAAATTGTTTGCTCTGCAAAAATAGCAGCAATTGCTGTTAATACTGATGCCGGTGAAGGTGCATTTCTGTGTCAGGAAGATAGAGAAAAAATCTTAAAGATTGTAAAAAAATATTCAAAAAATATACCTGTTGTATGCGGGCTTGGCGGAGCAACAACAAGTCAGGTTCTTGAATATGGAATAAGATATAAAGACATCGGTGCAGATTATTTTCTTGTATTTCCGCATTTTGCCTTCAGGGGCTCAAGAGGCAAAGATAAAGCAGTTATTGCTTATCACGAAGCACTTTCTAAAATCAATATTCCTCTTATTCTTTTTCAGCTTCAGGAAGACCTTGGAGGTGTTTTTTATTCAGATGAAACAATAAGAGAACTTGCACAGATTAAACAGGTCGTTGCAATAAAAGAGGCAACATTTGATGCACTTAAATTCAGAAAAATGAATTCACTGTTAAACCTGCTTCCTGAAAGAATTTCGCTTCTTACAGGCAATGATAATTTCATTATTGAATCATTTATCGTCGGTGCTGATGGCGCTCTTATTGGTTTTGGTTCTGTGTTTACCGATGTTCAGGCGGATGCTGTCAATCTTGCAGTGCAGGGTAAATACAAAGAGGCATTAGAAAAGTTCAGTCCGCTTGCTGAAATCTGCGATTTTTGCTTTGCTGCACCTGTCAGGGACTACAGAATAAGGATGAAACATATCCTTGTTCAGCAAAGAATATTTCAGAAGGCATTTGTTCTTCCGCCACTGCAAAAACTGGATGAATCAGAAGAAAAACATTTGTTAGAAATACTCAGCAGAATTCCTTTATGAACATCTTCAAACACCTTCAGGAATTAGGTGTTTATTATCTA
>DYKA01000008.1 GCA_020722805.1 Vermiphilus sp. | reverse complement strand
CTTATATCTTACAATCCACCTATAAGGACTGTCCAGTTTTTGGGGGAGACTTCAATCCTCTTCAAGAAAAATCTCAATGGCTGCATCAGGACATATGATCGTACATCTTTTGCAACCTTTACAGTCGTTTTCTGATGTCTCAACAAAATGATATCCGAACCTGTTAAACATTTTTGAAATTCTTAAAGTTTTTTGAGGACAAACCTCAACACAAAGCCCACACCCTTTGCATATATTTTTGTTTACCTTTAAGATAATCCTTTTCCCCACGAGAATTTCTCCTTAAGTGTTTTCCAGAAATCCCATCCCTCAGGAACAAGGAGTTTGAATACATTATTGCCTGGCCTTATTTCAATCTGTCCGCCTTCCCGAAGAATGAACTTTTCCTGCCCATCCATAACAATATCGCAGTCCCGTGATGGTTTTAGCAATATGTGGCTTCCTTCATAGATGCAGTTTCTCCATGTTGCAGTAAAGGGAGCGAATGCAACCACCACCATTGACCTGTCCTCAGGAAATACAATTGGGCCTCCAGCAGAAAAAGCATGGGCAGTTGAACCTGTCGGGGTGCTGATAATTATTCCATCTGCTTTGAAATAAAATGTTGTTGAACCCAGGGTTAATTCAAACTCAACTATGCGGATGTCCTTGCGGAATATCAGCATCTCATTTAATGCCCTGCCCACAAAGGATTTCCTGTTGTTTGTTGTGTATTCTCCTTCCAGGTATATCCTGGGAGAGACGCGGAATTTCCCCGTCATTACATCCTCTATGGTTTTTAATCTATCCTTGCAGTCAATCGTTAAGAAGCCGAACTTACCAAAATTTAATCCAAGTAGCGGAACATTGAATGATGGCAGTGTTCTGAAACCCTTCAATACTGTGCCGTCTCCGCCGAGAGATATGAGAAGTTCTGTCTGGTTTCCACACGGGACAATCTCTGCCCCCTGCCCTTTAATGATTCTTTCAAAGTCCTCTTCAATTTCCTCAATTCCTGGAATTTTTGAGTTAATAATGATTGATATCCTATGTGTTTTCATAAAACCATTTTATTTTTTTGATTATACCTTCTGCGTCAAGTTCCAGAACTTCAAGAAGTTTTTCGCGTGAGCCCGTTTCAATAAAAGCATCAGGTATGCCAATCCTCAGTATTTTTCGCGGTATATTTTTTTCGCTGCAGAATTCAAGAATGCTTGTTCCAAAACCACCCGAAAGCACTGCTTCCTCGCATGTTATAAGTTTTTCATAATTACCAATTGCTTGTTTGATTTTATCATCAACAGGTTTCACCTGACTTACAGGCAAAAAGTCTATCGCGAAACCCTGCTGATTCAAAAATATGCACGCCTGTCTTGCAGTGGATGCCATTGAACCAAGTCCCATACATACAATTTTACCATTTTGTTTTATTTCCTGCACGGTTTCAGGCAATAGTTCCCTTGGGTATCTGATAACAGCAGGTTTTTGCCAGTTGAATGCTGCCTTCATAATTTCTTCAAGATTTTCAAGGGAGTATGGCGAAAATATTGTAATTTCCGGAATGCTTCTTAGAAATGAGATATCATAAATACCTTGATGAGTTGGCCCATCTCCAGAAACAATGCCCGCCCTGTCAACAAGAATGATAACAGGTAATTTTTGTAAACATATGTCGTGAAATATCTGGTCGTATGTTCTCTGGAGGAATGTGCTGTATATTCCAACAAAAGTTTTCTTACCTGCCTTTGCGATTCCTGCTGCAAAAATCAGACTGTGGCTTTCTGCAATTCCAACATCAAAAAACCTCTTCGGGAATTTCCTGGCAAAATCGTCAAATCCCAGCCCGTATTCCATCGCAGATGTGACTACGCAGAAATCGTTTTTCTCGCCTGCTTGTTCAAGAATCTTTCCAACAAAAAAACCAGTTGATTTACTCTCTGTCAGTGGGCGGCCAGTATCAATATTAAACGGCCCGATACCGTGAAATTTTTCAGGGTTTTCTTCAGCAGGTTTATATCCTTTTCCTTTGCGTGTTATAGTGTGCAGAATTATTGGGCCTTCTTTATCAATAATATTTTTCAACACGTCAATAAGACGATGTATATCATTTCCGTCAATAGGCCCAAAATACTGAATCCCGAGTTTTTCAAAAAATACTCCGGGTATAACAAGGTACCTGGTTTTTTGTTCTATATCCTTGCCGACTTTGAGAATTTGTTCTCCGAGTCCTGGTATTTTTTCAATTATTTCCTTGATTTCTTCTCTGGATTTTGTCAATACAGGCAACGTTATTAATTTCGTCAGGTAATATGAGAGAGCACCGCGGGTTTTTGAGATTGAAAAATTATTATCATTGAGAACTATCAGGAGATTTTTCTTTGAGGCGCCAAGATTGTTAAGTCCCTCAAAGGTTACCCCATTTGTAAGGGAGCCATCGCCAATTACTACAACTGTTTTGGCTGAACTTTTTTCCATTTGTTCTGCGGTTTGAATCCCCATGCCTGCAGATATCGCTGTTCCAGCGTGTCCTGTTGTAAAAAGGTCTGTTTCACTCTCCTGTGTGTTTGGAAAACCCGAGATGCCCCGGTACTGCCTGAGAGTGTTGAAAGTCCTGTATCTGCCTGTGAGCAGCTTATGAGTGTAAACCTGATGTCCAACATCAAATATGATTTTATCCGGAGGTATATTCAGAAGATAATGCAGGGCAATTGTTATTTCCACTATTCCGAGGTTTGAGGCGAGGTGCCCTCCATTTCTGGAAACAACATCTATAATTGTTTCCCTAATTTCATTTGCCAGTTGTTCCAGTTCTATTCTTGTCAGTTTTTTTAGATTGTCAGGAGATTGATTGATTTTTTCAAGAAGGTTTTTCATTTCTTTGAAGATATCTGCTGTTTTGCCTTTTTTACCATTTCCGATATTTCCTGTTTCGGTGTAAGTTCCAGGCACCTTATCCACCAGTATATTGCCCGAACAGGGTCATTCATTCTGTAATAAAGGTAGCCGAGATGTTCGTAGATTTCTGGATCAAGTTCCTTCCTTTCTGCTGCGGTGAGATACTTTTCTGCCAGTTTATATTTTCCCTTCTTATAATATGCCCAGCCGAGACTGTCAAGGTATGCACCGTTTTCTGGTTCAATCTTAATCGCTTTCTGGATTAAAGCCAGTGCTTCATCAATGTTTTTGTTTTCCAGCAAAAGGGAATAGCCGAGATAATTGAGAGCAAGATGGTTGGTTCCGTCTATTTTTATTGATTTGCGCATACATTCTTCCATATCTGCTTTTCTGTTCAGTTTATCGTATGTAATCCCGAGGTTGAACCATAACATTGAATTTTCTCCAAACTTCAATGCCCTTCTAAAATATACTTCTGCATCTTCATATTTTTGCTTTTGAAATCTTACAAGACCGAGCATCTGGTTTATTCCGGCTGAATCAATTTTTTTTGCTTCTGCTTCTGAAAGTGTAAGATCTGCCTGCTCCAGCATTTTTCTGCTGATATATAGTTGTACCAGTCCTTCATATCCAGCCGGTTCAAGTGGTGAAATTTCAATTGCCCTGTTGTAATACTTAATAGCACTTTCAACGTTGTCCTGTTCATTGTAGATAGAAGCGAGTTTCAAATAAGCGGCGGCAAAATTGGGTTGAAGTTTTACGGTTTCAAGAAATGCCGCTTCCGCCTCAATGTTTTTGCCTGTCCTTTCAAGGAGCAGTCCATAGTTGTATTGAAGCAAAAAGTTTGAAGGAAAACTTTCCAGCAGAATTTTATAAGATTTGGCTGCCTTATCGTACTGCCCTGTTATCACATAAAGGTCACAGAGCACCACCCTGTAAGAAGGGTACTCCTTTATTTTTAATCCCCTTTCAATGTTTGAAATAGCGCTTCCATATGATTTCAGAAAAAAATTCGCCATACCGAGATTCAGAAAATTTTCTGCCTCATCAGGATTCAGGGAAGATACCTGTCTGAATACAATCTCTGCTTCCTTATATTTTTTGTTTTTCAGAAGTATTTTTCCTATTTTCCTGAGCAGAAAAGTGTTTTCAGGATTTTTCTTCAGGGATTTCTGATATGAAAACAATGCGCTATCAAAATCTCCAGAGCTTTCATAGATTAAACCCTGAATGTAAAACTTTATCGCTGAATCCTTTGCCAATTCCTGATGTATTGTTGCGCATCCTGAAAGCAAACAGGCAGCAATTACAAGAAAAGACAGTAGTCTCATTTATCTTTTTCTCTTTTTATGCCGCAATGCACGCAGCTGCTTCTTCCTCTTATGGGTTTTTATTTTTCTTTTTTTCCTTTTTCTTCCGCAGGGCATGCAGTTCTCCTTCCTGTCAGTAAACAAGTTTATTTATACTATACTCCACTATTCCGGATGCACCGAGTTTTTTCAGTTCAGGTATAATCTCTTTTGCTTCCTTCTTGTCTATTATTGTTTCCAGTGCATACCAGTTTTTGGTTGAAAGGCGGGAAATTGTCGGTTTTTTTATTGCCGGCAGCTTCTTAAGTATTGCGGGTATATGTTTTTTCTGAGCGTTCATCTTCAGTCCGACCTTTCTTGATGCGTTCAGGGCTCCTTCAAGAAGAAGCGCGATCCTGGTCATTTTTTCCTTTTTCCATGAATTTTTCCATGCATTCCTGTTGGCAAAGAAACGTGGGGTTGATTCCATAATCACATCTATTATTTTCAGGCCGTGAGATAAAATAGTTGTTCCTGTTTCTGTTATTTCAACGATGGCATCAACAAGATGACCTGCCTTTATTTCTGTTGCTCCCCACGAAAATTCAACATCACATCGTACTCTGTGCTTTTTAAGATAATCCCTTGTAAGATTTACAAGTTCAGTTGCGATAATTTTACCGTTCAGGTCTTTTACTGATTTTATTTCTGATTTTTCAGGGACCGCGAGAACAATTTTTACAGGCCTCAACCCCTGTTTCGCATAGCACAGTTCGCATATTTCCTCAACATCCGCCCTGTTTTCTGTTATCCAGTCCTTACCTGATATGCCGGCGTCAAAAACACCTAACTGAACATATCTCGGTATTTCCTGAGCCCGCATCAACACTGCTTCTATTTCAGGGTCATCAAAGGATAGATAATAGCTTCTGCTGATGTTTGAAACCTCAAAGCCAGCATTTGTAAATAAGGAAATTGTGGACTCCTGCAGGCTTCCTTTTGGTAGAGCAATCTTCAGTTTTTGTTTCATAACAATTCCTGGTTTTCTGTCAGATAGATGCCAATATTCCTGTATTTTTGATACCTTTTTTCAAGAAGAGTATTTATGTTCAGTGAGCACAGTTCAGCAAGTTTTTTTTCAAGATAATCTCCAAGTATCTTTATCATTTCCTCTGGTTGA
Source organism: Vermiphilus sp. (assembly GCA_020722805.1). Lineage (GTDB taxonomy): Bacteria > Ratteibacteria > UBA8468 > B48-G9 > DTJG01 > DTJG01. The sequence goes on along the minus strand of DYKA01000008.1, from coordinate 31,406 downwards.
GAATGTGCACCACCTAATGGTTCATTCAATACTTCATCTACCAGCCCAAGTTTGTAAAGTTCCGGTGCGGTCAGTTTCAATGATTCTGCAGCTTCTGTCAGCGCTCTCTGATCTTTCCACAGGATTGAGGCACACCCTTCAGGTGATATCACGGAATAGATTGCGAATTCAAGCATGACAATAACATCGCCAACCCCTATTCCGAGTGCGCCTCCACTGCCCCCCTCCCCTATTATCACAACAATGATTGGAGTTCTTATCTGAGACATTTCATAGATGTTGTTGGCGATCGCGAGTGCCTGATTTCTTTCCTCTGCCTGTATATGAGGATGTGCACCAGGAGTATCAACAAGCGTTATTATTGGAAACGAAAATTTTTCAGCCATTTTCATAATTCTGAGTGCTTTTCTGTATCCCTCAGGATGCGCCATACCAAAGTTTCTCTTGATATTTTCTTCCGTATCCTTTCCTTTCTGATGACCTATGATGACAACAGGCCTGCCTCTGAACTTCCCCACTGATGCTATAATCGCCGGGTCGTCCTTGCATATTCTATCACCGTGTAGCTCATAAGAATCATCAAGCATCTTTGAAATGTAGTCACTCGTATGAGGTCTCTGAGGATGTCTTGCAACAAGTACCTTTTGCCATGCTGTAAGATTTGAATATATCTGTTTTGTGGTTTCACGGAAAAGTTGCTGCATTTGAGTTATCTGAGGCTGGTTGTCCACGTTCTTTTTCTTTCTTGTCTCATGAAGATGAACAATCTTTTTCTCTATTTCCTCCAATGGTTTTTCAAAGTCCAGATATTTTCTTTTCATTTTAGATTATCTTGGGAACCTTGAAAAAATTTCCTGCCTTTTCGGGTGCATTCTTCAGAACTTCTTGGGCAGGAAGCGATTGTCTGACTTGGTCTTTTCTGCTGATATTATAAAGGGAAAGGACATGTTTTACGGGCTGTATGTCTTTTGTATCAATCTGGCTGAGCTGGGAAACATATGAAACAATTGTGCGAAGGTCAGAAACAATTCTGTCCATCTGGTTTTCGTCAATCTTAATTCTTGCGAGTTTTACAAGATACTCAACTGTTTTTCTGTCAATCTCTACCATGTCTTCTCCATTTCCTTACATTATACATGGAAAATTGTTATCGGTCAAAATATTCAAGAGAAAGGTGAATATTGTAAAAACTCAGCAATTTATGGTATGATTTTTCAATTTTGCACAGGAAATAATATGGTTATCAATATACTTTTAAACATAGGTAAAAAACCCAGTGGTGCTTCCCGTCCAATTCTTGAATTTTGTAATCGGCTTTCTGAAAAACATGATGTTTTGATATACAAAGGATATAATCCAAACAGTAAAGGTTTTGAATACACCATAAGAAAATTTGCAGGTTTTATACTGAAAAGAAAAAGATATTATCCTTGTTGGATGAATTGCAAGCCCCCTGTGATTATCATACCAGAATATAAAGAAAAATGGATAAGAAACGCTGACATAACATTCTTCAGGTCTGCCAATTTGATAAGTGAAATTGCATCATGGAGTAAACAGATAGGGAGAAAGGTGATGAGGGTATCAAACATACAAATGCTTAAAAAAACTGTGGATATACCGCATGATATCGTTCTTATCCCATCATCAACATTTGTTTATGAAAGTTTGAAACAGTTATATCCCCAGCACAGAATTTACCGTGTTGGTAATGGTGTTGACTGTAATTTTTTTAATCCTGGAGGTAGAAAGTACGAAAAACCAGTTTCAGTTGGGATGGTTTTTTATGGAGGTAAAAATGCTGCTCATAAAGGAATGAACATTGGTTTCAAGGTTATGGAAAATATTAAACAAAAATTTCCAGAATTAAGGTTTCTTGTCGCAGGACTTAAAAAAGAAAGCCAAATCCCTAACTTTGTGGAATTTATATATGGAATCAATAGCGATAGAATGTTATTGTTTTATAGAAGTATTGATATTTTGATTTTTCCGAGTTTTGAGGATGCGTCTCCAAATCCACCTATGGAAGCAATGGCTTGTGGCTGTTGTGTTGTTACAACTGATGTCGGTGGAATAAAGGATTTTTCCAGGCAAAATGAATCGGCCATTATCTGCAGACCGGGTGATATTGACGGACTGACAGAGGCAGTTTTGTATCTCATTGAACATCCTGATAAATGGAAGGATATTGCAATTAGTGGAAATAGAGAAATAAAATCATTTGATTATTCCAATCAAACTAAAATTCTTGAAAATGTTTTCTATGAAATTTTATCATCCCATTGATTATCCTTCTGAAAGATTTGAAAAATTTTACAGAAATCCATCTTATCTCAAACTTCAGAACAGAGTGAAGACAATCATGGTTTTTATTGGTGAATCTCACTACGGCGATTTTATGCTTTCTATGCCTTTTTTCAAAACATTGAAGGAAATGTTTCCTCAATCAAGGATAATTTTTGTTGGACACAGATTAAGTGGTCTTGAAAAATTTTCTGAAATTCTACCATTTGTTGACATCTATTATGAATTGAGAATGAGAAAAAAAGAGAGGTTTTGAAGAAATGGTTTTCTCTCTTTTGTCTGTGTCTGAAAGAGAATGTTGGCCTTTTGATAGATACCCAGAGATATTCTGTTATAAATCTGATACTTGCACTGTTGCCGGTTAAGTACCGGCTCGGTTATGGCACAGGATGTCTTTTTTCAAACTGGAGATTTAATCAGAGAGGAAGAAAGAATGTTCATGATATTTTTCAGTTGCTTGCCCTGTGCAGGGTGCTGGGTAAAAGGGATGTTAAGACATGGGTTGACATCAGGTTCCCTGCGCATTACGAAGAAAAAGTATCCAGTATCCTTTCTCTAACAGGGAAGCGGGTTTGTATTTTTCCTGGTGCATCTGAACCTGTGAAACGCTGGCCCGCCGAAAGATTTGCTGCTGTCGCAGACGCTTTCTGCGAGTATGGATATTCTGTGCTCCTGCTGGGAAGTTACAAGGAAATGGAATTGTTGAAGCACGTTGCAGAAAGAATGACACACAAGCCTGTAATTCCGGCTTTGATTGATGATGAATTTGGGAGAAATCCCGTTTATGGTGCCTTGTTTTGTGCGAAAAGCGAACTGTGCATAAGTAATGAAAGTGGAAGGCTGCATTTTGCAGGGCTGGTCAACACTCCAATTGTGGGTATTTTTGGTTTGAAAAGTCCCGTGAAGTGGGGCCCGCTCAGCCCGCGAAGCATAGCCATTTACAAAGAACTGGAGTGTTCTCCCTGCAAGATGCGCAGGGCAAAATCCCGGTGCCCATATAATCGCAGATGTTTGCTTGATATTTCTGTTGAGGAAGTGATTGAAGCAGGCAAAAATTCCCTTGGTATTGTTTGATTTTTTCATCTGCAGTAAAGGTCGGCAAACCTTTTCCACGAAAGGGTTCTACCTTTTATTATTTCTGCAATCTGTTTAACGTAAAGAAAATTGTTTTCCACTTCACTTGCCCAGTGAATTGTAATAGATATCACCTCGGACTGATTTTTTTTCTCGGACAGGTGTCTTAAAATATTTTTCGCTTTTCCTGAAAACGGACTGTAAGAGGCAATATAAACCGAATTGTTTATCACGCACGGCGAAATCCAGAAGCCGAAACTTGACGCACTTGGGTAGCCGCCGCATATGATTTTGAAAAAAGAGGAGAATGCCTGAAAATTCCTTGAATTAAATGTATCAAATGGGGAGATAATCCCCGCGGGGAAAAAATCGAATTGTTTGAGGGTTTCAACTCCCTTTTCAATTCTTTCAGCAGTTTGTTTCACGGACAGCCCTGCAAATTCTGAATATGGTTTTTTTCTGATTGTTTGGTGGGTGAGTCCATGCAATGCCAATTCAAGAACCGAAAACTTTTTTAAGGTTATCGCATCCCTATCGCTGAGTTTCCTGAAATTTTTGTTCATGGTATTGTGGCGGTCTTCACTCAGTTCCGGAACCACTCCGACAAGAAAGTTTATTCCTTTTTCCTCAAAAATTTCAGCAAATTTTTCAAAAAGGTCATTCTTGTATTCCCAGTGGGGATAGTCATCAACCCTGACAAGATAGATGTCATTTTCCGGTATAAACTGTCTTCCTGAGAATTCAGCAAATCTTTTTCTTATCAGCGAAATTTTTCTTGAAACAATCAATTGCTGGTTTTCTCTGTATCTGCGGGATAACAATTTTTTTATTTTATAGAAGTGGTCAGCGTATCCATCAAACTTCATAAAAGTTATGAACTTATTAAGTTCATAATTATCTGGCTTGAATGGCTCAAGTAGAATCTTCAGTGTCTTAATAAACTGGAATTTAACCATTTTCTATTGCCTGTGAAAATTTTCTTGCCATTTCTATATGGCTGTATTTCATTATCTCTTGCCTAACACCTTCATATTTTACCCTGCCGTCTGCCAGCCACTGTTGATATTCCCGGTAGAGTAAATCTTGTATTTCTGAAACAGTTCTGCAATGCACACCGGCATTTGTTTTTTGAAGAAGTCGTTCAACCTCACCTGCATTTTCACCTATAGAAATTATTGATCTTCCAGCAGCAAGGTATTCAAAAATTTTTCCAGTCAGGGTTCCCTCTTCGCCTTTTCCGGAACGCCAGATGAGCAGAAGAATCTGACTGTTTCTTTGAATCTCAAGGATTTCCTCACGGTTTCTTGTGCCCTCATAAGATACAATATCTTTGAGATTATACTGGCATGCCTGTTTCAAAACCCATAACTGGTTGTGTCCATAAAACATTACCCTGATATGCTCTTTCCTGATTTTTTTCAATTTAATGAGATTTTGCAGCGCTTTGAAAAGAATCTCTGGTGTTCGAAATTTCGGGTGCAGTGAGCCGGTATGAGTGATTACGAACATAGGTGTCTCAGGATTGTTTTCTGTTGTCATCTCATCAGGGTCAAAACCGTTCGGGATAACATAAACCCGTTTATCAGGATAATCCCTACGGAGCGCATCTGCAAGGTATTCTGAAACTATGGATAAAGCATCGGCATGCCTGAGGGTTTTACTCTCAAGGGACTTTTCAAAACTGGTTCTTAATGAAGGATTTCTGAATTGTGTCCACGGGTCTCTGAAATCAGCAAGCCAGAAAATTTCAGGATAAGATTTTTTAAGATATGAGGCAATTATGTGGCAGGTAGCAGGACCAAAATTGCTTACAATTGCATATGGTTTTTCTTTCTCAATAATTTTTTTACCCGCACACACTGCAAATGGGAGCCAGCCGATTCTGCTATCTGGGATATCTATCATTCCTCTAAAAAATGAATAGATTCTTTTGTGAATCGCCGGCATACAGGACGGGATGTTTCTCATCCGTCTGCGGAGTTTTGAATCAAGGATATATGGAAGTATTTTCTGGTAGGGCGGATGGGTTTCCACAATGTGAAACTGGCTGTCTGGATTTCCCGGAAGAACAGGCGAAAGAACTGTAACTTTCCAGTTAAAAGCGGGCATATATTTTGCAAATCCTTTTGCTCTCACCGCACCCACTTTTTTTGACGGCGGGAAATGGTAGGTTATGTATAATACCCTTTTGTTCATGACACGATAGATTGTTTTGAAAAAATTTTCACCTGCGTTTCAACTCATTATATATCCTGACCAGTTGTTTTGCTATTTTTTCTGCATCGTGGTATTTTTCCACATATTTTCTTCCCAGTTTCCCTATTTTATTCCTCAATTTACCATCATTAATCAAAGGTTCCAGCACACTTTCAAGGTTATCAAGATTTGCATTAACAACAGGAAAATCAGCTGGATACTGTTCTATTATTGATGGCTTGATATAACACAGGACCGGTTTACCCAACGCCATTGCTTCTAAGGCAGCCATGCCGTAGTCTCCGATTATAAACTGGTCTAAATAGATATCCGCTTTCTGAATGATTTTAAGGTTTTCCTCACGCGGAATTCCACTGACTAACTTGAAATCAAATTCATACTTTTTTTGAAGTTTTTCTATTACATTTATTAGTCTTTGAGTTCCTTTGATTACTGGATTGGAAGGAGAATGTACGAGGATAGGTTTTATTTTGTTCGGGTCAGGATACACGGGTTGATAATCAGATAGAACAAGTCTTTGAGGCACGATAAAAATTTTTTGAAAAGTATCCGGCTTAATATACCTTAACATGCCAACTGACACAATGCTTACGAAGCCTGCTTTTGCAAATTCGGTCTGTTTTTTATAAGATTTTTCAGCCCTTCCGTACCCGGGCAGATTTGAAACGATACTTCTGAAATATGGATTGTCCTTAATCTCAATTTCAGAAATCCTTATGTCTGAGCCGAGCCATTCCACAATACAACTCTTGCGAAGCAAACGAAGGAAAAGAATGTCAAGGTCAAATGGAAGAAGTGCTGATGCACCGCAATACCAGTGGATGACATCTGCCCACATTGTCCATCTGAAAAAATTATATACCCACAGGAACCATGCAATACTATATCTGGCTGGTTTTGCATTTGAACCAATAACTTTCAATCTTTCAAAGGATTGGATTCTTGATGAACCATAGACAAGTCCTCGTGCATCAATGCCAATTTTGCAGAGTCCCCTTACAGTATGAGAAGGTATTGATGCAGTATTAACCGGTAAATGAAGAACTCGCATTATTCTATTTGATTTTTCTTGCAGGAACCCCTGCCCATATTTCATAATCAGGAACATTATCTGTTACTACAGCGCCAGCACCTATTACAGATCCTCTGCCAATTTCAACTCCGGGCAGGATTATTGCTCCAGCGCCTATATCGCATCCATCTCCCAGTATCACTTTTTCAAACTTCAAAGGATTGAAATACACGGGTAGATCGCGATTTATGATTTCGTGCTGTGAGCTCAGTATTATGACTCCTGGTCCTATACCAACTCCTCTTCCAACAAACAATCCACCGGCACTGTGAAGGAAGCAGTGCTGTCCTATCCAGGTGTGGTCGCCTATTATCATTTTGTTTTTATGATAACCCTTCAGAATCGTATAGTGGCCTATATAGACATTGTTTCCGATTTCAATGTTTTTCGGATGGAAAACAAGTACTCCTTTTTCAAAGATAACATTTGCGCCCAGAGACCCAAAGTCCTTTAACCTGAACCTGCCTGTTCCATGGCTTGCGTTAATCTTATGTGGTTTGAACTTCATATATCTTTTCTTTCAGTGTTTTTACAACCTGTTTCATTTCAGACAGCGTCATTTCATTATAAAAAGGTAATGCGACACATCTTTCATATAATTGGTGTGCAACAGGATACCGGGTATTCCTGTATCTTGTCCGGTAATAGTCAGTTAGATGAAGCGCATAGGTGCCGATATTCGCTTCAATTCTGCTGGCGCGCAGTAAGCGTATTATTTCACGAGAATGTGCATTTTGCAAATAGATCACAAGAGCCTGCCACACCGGGTCAGAGTCAGGTAAACATTTTTGCATGAATACCTCAGGGATTTTCATAAGAAGGCTGGCATAGATATTGAAAAGATCTTTGCGTTTCCTAACAATATCCTGAAACATATCCATTTGAATAATTCCCAGTGCTGCTTGAACTTCACTCATCCTGTAGTTATAGCCGCACTCCAGAAGATTTGAAAATATTCCATCAGATTTCAGTCCATGATTTCTAAGTATGCGAAGTTTCTGGTTTATCAGGTTGTCATCTGTTACAATCATACCGCCCTCAAATGTTGTAATGATTTTTCTCGGGTGAAAACTGAAGCAGCCGATGTTCCCTATAGTTCCGCACTTTTTATTTCTGTACGACGAGCCGAAAGCACCTGCAGCATCCTCAATCACTGCCAGGTTATGTTTCTGTGCTATCTTCATAATGGGGTCCATATCAGCAGGATTACCGAAAAGATGTACCGGGATGATTGCTTTTGTCCTGGGAGTTATCTTTTTTTCAATCTTTCCTGCGTCAATGTTAAATGTAAATGGATCAACATCCACAAATACTGGTTTTGCTTTGAGCATTTCAACTATGTTTGCAGTGGCTGGAAATGTATAGGCAGGGATAATGACCTCGTCTTTCTCCTGCAACCCCACTGCTGCGAGAGAAAGATGCAGTGCGGCTGTGCCCGAGCTCACTGCCACTGCGTATTTTATCCGCAGGTATTCGGCAATCTTGTTTTCAAACAGTGTGACATATTTCCCCTGCGTCAAAAAACCGGTATCCAGAATTTCATTCAACATTCTGAAAAATTCCACTCTGTTTTTTATCAATGGCCTCGAAAGTCTCATCATATCTTTCATGGAAGTTTCAGTTCTCTCTGTACCACTTGATGGTTCTTTCTATTCCTTCATTAAGTTCTATTTCGGGTTCAAAACCCAGTAATCGCTTGGCTTTTTCAATATTTGGTATACGCAATTCAACATCAATATATGGTTTGGGCACGTGAACAATTTCAGAAGACGATCCGGCGATTTGTATTATTTTTTCTGCAAGATTCAATATTGTGATTGTTCCTTTTGGATTACCTATATTGAAAATTTCCCCGGGTGCACGATTGTTTTCCATACACAGTATTATTCCTTTCACCATATCGTCTATGTAGCACCAGGACCTTATTTGATCACCGTCTCCGTGAATAATAACCGGTTCGTTTTTTATTGCTCTTGTTATAAAATGATGTATGGCACCTTCTCCCACCTGTCCTGGTCCATAAACATTAAATGGTCTGATTATTGTGCTCGCGAGTCCATACTGTTTGTGAAAACTGTATGCAAGATGTTCCCCGCAGAGTTTGCTTATGGAATATGTCCATCTTGCTTCTCCAACTGGTTCCAGATTTGTTGAAGATAGTTCACTCACCCTGAATGCGTTTATCCCAAAAACCTCGCTTGTAGAAAAGTTTATGAATCTTTCAAGTTTACTGATAATATCCAATTCAGATAATACCTGTAATATATTGTAAGTTCCAATCATATTAACTTTCATTGTCGCAACAGGATTTTTAATAACAGTGTCAACACCGGCGATCGCTGCCATGTGAATTATTATGTTTGTGTCTTCAGGAATACTTTTTTTCAGAAGTTCGTAGTCAAGTATATCACCTTTGATAACATTCAAATTCTGATGATTCCACAATTCTGAACGAGCAAGTGAATTTCTTGACAGGTTGTCATAGACAGTAATCTTGTTGTGAGAAATTATCTGTTTTATCAGATTTGTTGCAATGAATCCTGCACCGCCTGTGATGAAAAATTTTTTTCCTTTTATCATATGCCGTCCTGTTTCACCAAGGTTTCTATTCTTTCTTATTATAACACAGGGAATGAACCATTTTCCTGTACAGATTGAACAGTTTTTCACCCTCAACTTTGAAGTTGTATCTGTGTTCCACCATATCCCTGCCATTCTTCCCCATTACACTACACATATGGCTGTTCTTATAAAGAACAAGCATTTTTTCTGCAAGGTCCCTGCTGTTTCCGCCTTCAAAAACAAGCCCGCAGTTATTCTTTTTTACAATATTTGCTATTGAAGGGCAGTCAGAAACAATTACTGGCTTTCCGCATGCCATATACTGAAAGAGTTTGTGAGGAGAAGAACAGTCATTCTGAATATTTCTTTCAAAGGGCACAATACAAGCATGACTTGCCATAATATACGAATAAATTCTGTCGGACGGCTGCCACTGAACAAACTCAACCTGATTCTCAATTTTTCTGCAAGACACCATATCCTGAAGTTTTCTTATTTTCTCATCTATTTTTGAAACACCAACAAGGCACAACAAAATTTCAGGATACTGTTTGAGATAACATGCCGCCTCTATCAATGTTTTGCATCCCTTTCTTGTATTTATTACACCGGCATACAGAAACATTTTTCTATTCTTATATTTATTCACTATGGACTCATCAACCTTTATATTTTCAAATTCATCCCCGTACACATTTGAAACCACAATGATCTTTCGTGGGTTAATACTGTGGTCATAAACAATTCTTTTTTTCATTTCATCACAGGTTGTAATAACAAAGTTAGACTTGCGCACAACCCTTTTTTCAATTCTAAACCACCTTTTGAATTTCAGTATACTTTTTCTTCTGCCTATTATCTGGCAATACGGATAATTTTCATGCAAGTCTGAAACAAGTAGAATTTTTTTTATTCTTGCTGGTTTCAAAGCAGCATTAGCCACAGGCAAATCATGAGCGTGAATCACATCAATTTTATAGTCATCTATAAATTGGAGTATTTTTCGTTGAAGGAGTGTGCGTCTTCTTAAGATTTTTCTTATTTTATCAGGATAATCAAATGCAGTATAACAAACAGTTGCATTTTTATATTTTTTTTCTATTTTTATATATGGTTTTTGTCCCTTGATGCAGGAGAGAACAAAAATATTTAATCCGTTTTTTGATAAAGCGCTGCATTCCTTTTCAACCCTTATGTCTGGAGGATATTCACCGTCGAGTATCATTCCAATATTCATTATTCAAGGCCTTTTGTGCATGATGATTTCCAGCACAGCCATCTAGTGATTTTTTCCAGAATCAGCAATGATGTATTACCCTTTCCAGGGGTCCAGGTTTTTTGTTTATTGATTCTGCAGGCAGATTTTATGGAATTTTGCAATCTGACAACATTATTGCCGACAAGATGAAAATGCCGCCAGAATAGCAGTTCCTTCCACTCTGTTTCTTCTCTTAATACAATGCAGGGAACATTAAACCAGAATGCCTCTTTCTGGACCCCGCCACTGTCTGTGATGATTTTTTTTGCGTTTTTTTCAAGGATGAGCATATCAATATATCCAACCGGTTTTGAAAACATCAGTTTCCTGTATCTTTCAAATCTGAATTGCCTCACTCCTTTTAAGAATTTTTCTGTTCTCGGATGAAGCAGAAAGATAGTTTTTTCTTCTGACTGTTCCAGCACATCAAGTACTCTTATTAGAGACCGGGGATCATCTGTATTTTCCTTTCTATGGATGGTTAAGAGAAGATAATTTTTTGGAGACAGGTTATAGTTGTTTAAAATTTCTGTGTTGTTCAGGTACTTTTGAGCATGTAAAAAGATGTCATACATGATATCCCCCACCATCCAGACATTTTCTGTAATACCCTCTTTTTTTAAATTTTTCACGGCAGTTTTTGTGGGACAAAACAAAAGTGTGGAAATCCTATCGCTCAGAACCCTGTTGATTTCTTCCGGCATATCCATTCTAAAACTTCTTAAGCCTGCTTCAACATGTGCAACAGGAATACCCAGATGCACAGAAGTTATAGCACCTGCAAGGGTAGAATTGGTATCTCCATATACGATAACAAGATCTGGTTTTTCTTTGACAAAGATTTTTTCAATACCGCTCATCATCAAACCTATCTGTTTTGCCGGGCTGTGGGAACCTACTCCAAGATTGTAATCGGGTCTGGGTATTTTCAGCTGCTGAAAAAAGATTTCTGACATCTCACAGTCGTAGTGCTGTCCGGTATGAAGTATCCTGTGTTCAATCTTCTTATGCAGTTCAGAGCAATATAACTGTCTTGTTATTGCGGCAAGTTTGATAAATTGAGGTCTTGCGCCTGTAATGGAAAATATTCTGAACCTATCCATTTGGAAGAAAAAATTCTTTTATACTTGATATTACGTAGTGTTGCTCTTGCTCTGTCATAAGCGGTTCAATCGGGATGCTAAGTACCTCTCTTGATGCCTTTTCTGCTTCTGAAAGATTTCCGAAAGTTTTTGACCTACCCTGAAAAACTTTCATCTGATGCAGGCAGAATGGATAATAAACCATTGTTGCAATTCCCTTCTGCTTCAGGAATTCCTGCAGCCGGGTTCTTCTGCCATTTTTGATCCTTATTGTATATTGATGAAAAACACTTCCTTCATGGATAGCGGGCAATTCAATCTCTTTTATTTCGTGCAGCTGCTCGTTATATCTTCTTGCAATCATTACTCTTCTGCTGTTGAATTCATCAGTATATTTCATCTTTGCGAGCAGAACTGCCGCCTGAAGAGTATCAAGCCGGGCATTATAACCAATATGGTCAACATTATACTTGTCTTTTCCTCCATGCTTTGTAAGGGTTCTCATTATTTCTGCAAGATGATCATCATTTGTTGATAGCATTCCGCCGTCTCCAAATCCACCAAGGTTCTTGCTCGGGAAAAAACTGAACGCCCCCGTATGACCTATTGTTCCGAGTTTCTTATCTTTCCACCTGGCACCGAATGCCTGGGCAACATCTTCAACGACGAAAATATTATAACTGGATGCAATTTCAGAAATAGCATCCATACTGCAGGGAGAACCGTATAAATGCACAGGTAAAATTATTTTCACTTTTTTCCCGTTTAACCTGAGATACCTGAGTACCGCATCAATGCTGACATTGAAATCTTCAGGGTTTATGTCTATAAATACAGGCGTGGCGCCGCTTCTTAGTATTGCATCACCTGTCGCAGTGAAAGTAAAAGGGGTTGTAAGTATTTCTTCATCAGGAGTAAAAAATTCTTTCCCGTTGTTTATGGCAATTGCGCGAAGAGCAATAACAAGAGCGTCTGTTCCTGAAGAACAACCAATGCAGTGTTTAACCCCAAGAAATTCGGCGCATTTTTTTTCAAATTCTTTTACTTCGGGTCCCAGTATCCATGATTGATGCTCAAGACACCTCTCAATGGCCGCATCAATATTATTCTTCATATAAAGATATTCACGTCTTAAGTCAAGCATTGCAATGTTCATTATCACTCCTGTTCTCTAACAATTTCTTTCAGAGTATTTTCCTTAAAAATATATTGATTTCCACAGTGTTTACAGATAAGAACAGGGTCTTTTCCGCCAAGAGTTGTTCCACACTTACAAACCCAGCCAATCCTTCTTGCAGGTACGCCCACCATAAGTGCGTAATCAACAACATCATGGGTGACCACTGCCCCTGCACCTATAAGGCTGTATCTACCAATTGTATTGCCACAGACAATTGTGGCGTTGGCGCCTATGGTAGCACCTTTTCTGACAATGGTATTTTTAAATTCATTTTTTCTTTCTATAAATGCTCTCGGATTTATCACATTGGTGAAAACGCATGATGGGCCACAAAATACATCGTCTTCAAGAAGCACCCCTTTGTAGATAGAAACATTATTCTGTATCTTGCAGTTGTTTCCAATCACGACATCAGGTCCTATCATTACATTCTGTCCAATTACACAATTATTGCCTATTTTGGTTCTTGAAAGTATATGACAGAAATGCCATATCCTTGTTCCTTTCCCGATTACAACATTATCGTCAACATAGGATGATTCGTGAACAAAATAATCATTCATCTTTTTCTCCTTAAACATTTCTCTGCCTGTTCCAGAACTCTCAGAACATTCAGTGCTTCGTTTCCATCAGTGTGTGGTTTTTCTCCCTTTTCCACGCACTTGATAAAGTGTTCTGCTTCCTTTCTTAACGGCTCATCATTTTCAATTTTAGCAACTTCTGCTTCTGCTTTTTCAATTGTTGGTATTTCGCTATTGTTCCAGTTGATTCTGTGCTGATAAAAAACAAGTTTCCTGTCTTTCTCCGTATCATCAAAGACGGCCATTTTCCTGTTTCCTATTACAACGAATTTTTGTTCCTTGAAAGGATTAAGCCACGATACAAAGATATGCGCTTTGATATTGTTTTGAAAAGAAAAAAATGTCAGTGTTACATCCTCAACACTATGAGGCAGAAATATGCCGCCGTGCGATGATACTTCAACGGGCAGGGATCCAGTGAGCGAAAGCATCAAGGAAATATCGTGCGGCGCAAAACTCCATAAAATGTTTTCTTCATGCCGTATCCGTCCGATATTGGTACGGTTTGAATAAATGTATTCAATCTTCCCGAGTTCGCCCTGTTTTACCGCCTGCTTGAGTTTTTCCACAGCCGGATGATAATGCAGGATGTGGCCGACCATCAAGACGAGTTTATTGTCTGATGAAATCTTCACAAGTTCCTCTCCCTGTTTGACAGTCAGGGCGAGGGGTTTTTCACAGAATACATTCTTGCCGTTTTCAAGGGCAGATTTTGTAATACTGTAATGTGTTGAGGCAGGAGTAGCAATAACAAGAGCATCTATCTCAGAACTCTTGATTAATTTTTCAGGACTGGAAAATATGTCTGCATCAGGATAGAGTTTTTCATACGTTATAATGAGATTTTTGTCTATGTCGCATATGGCATGCAGAACACCAGCCTGATGGAAAACTCTTATCAGGTTCTTTCCCCAGTACCCGCCCCCAATAACACCAACCCTTATTCTTTTTTCATTATTCATTCTGCTTTTCTGACAGATGTTATCCACTGATCAATTCTTTCCAGGTCAGAAAGAGTATTTACATCACAGCTTTCTTCTGGCTGGATTCTGACGGTATGAATGCAAAGTCCATCCTTCAGATACTCCGCATAGACATCAGTAAGGTAATATTCCTTTGACACGTTGTTATTACTTATTTTTCTCAACTGTTTGTATATGGAGCGACTCTCACATACGATAAAACCGGCATTCACCTCTTTTATTCTCAGTATTTCAGGGTCTGCGTCCCTTGCTTCTATTACCCCTGTAAGTTTCCCATTTTTTCTTATGATTCTTCCTTTGCTTCCGGGCAGGGGAAGTACAGCGGTAGCAATTGTGATGTCTGCACCACTTTTAACATGTTCTACAACAAGTTTCCTGAAGGTTCTGGTTGTAATAAGCGGTTTGTCGGCATAACTAACCAGCAGGGTATAATCCGTATTCTCAAATATATAATCAGTGGACAGGAGAGCATGTCCGGTTCCAAGTGGTTGTTTTTGAATTGCATATCTGATATTCTGGAATCCCTTGAGTGTTTCTTTTGTTTCTGAGTTGTCTGGACTTGTAACAATGACAGTGCAGTCAACAACAGGTATTATCGCTTCAAGCGTTCTAACAATTAAAGGTTTTCCAGAAAAACTGGCCAGAAACTTGTGCTTTTTTTCACCGTATCTGGAACTTTTCCCGCCAGCAAGAATGATGCCCGCAGTCTTTTTTTTCATTGACTAATTATACTATGAATTTATTGATTTTCAATCACAGCGATAATTTTTTTCGGGGTGATTGATTTCATACATGAATGATGGCTGCATCTTTTTTTATAACATGGGCTGCAGTCAATCTGACTTCTGACAATTTTGATTCCAGGTGCAGCGTGCCAGTATGGATTTGTCGGACCAAAAATTGCCACAGTTTCTGTCCCTACCGCAGAGGCGACATGCATTGGACCACTGTCGGTTGTTATACACAGTTTTGCATGTTGAATGACGAGGGCAAGTTCAAAAAAATCTGTTTTTCCGGCAAGATTTACAACTTTTCCATTGATAAGTTTTCCTATTTTCCCATTCAATTCAACTGAATTCCTGTCTCCGATAAGAACGACTGGAAGGTTCTCTTTTGAAAAGAAGTCCCCGAGACCTACCCAGTACTTATGTATCCATTTTTTCGTCTCCCATTCATTTGATGCAGATGTATGAAATACAACATACTGTTTAGGCGACAGTTTATACTTTTCAAGAAAGACAGAAAAATTTTTCCTTTTTTCACCAGAAATCCACAATTGAAGGCATCCTCCTGTTTGACTACCGGTGGCTTTCTTCCAGAATAACATTTGAGACTCAACAGGATTAACACCTGATTTTTTTTTAATTGCATCTGTTAGGAAAATTTTTCCAAGAATTTTTTTATACAGACCGATTCTTTTCATACCGCCAAAAGCAAAGGCATAAAAGTTTGTTTTCAGATTTCCTTGAATGTCAAAAATTTTCTGAAATTTCATTCTTCTTAATTTTTTTGTGAAATGGATAAAGTGGAAGATGTTTCTTGTGTTCGGCAACGCAAGAATTCCTTTAAGAAGACCACAGTCACGATGGATTTCTGAATATTGCTCAGACGTGAGAAGATAAACATCAGCATCAGGATAGGTTTTGGATACCATATTTATTGAAAAGGAGCAAAGCACGACATCTCCGAAAGCACCTGTTTTTATCAAAAGTATTTTCTGTTTATCTGCCATGTTCCTGTGAATCCTGAAGAACTTCCCGGTACACCTGTATTGTTTTGTTCACCATATCTTCAACTGAAAAATGATTCAGGACAAAATTCCTCCCGCTCTCAGCAAGATTTAACATTTCCTCTGGATTGTTTGCGGCATATGTTATGGCCTGGGTCAGGGCAACAACATCTGCTGGTGGAACGATAAGTGCAGTATTGGTCTTAATGAACTTGTTTTCCTTGATTCCACGAAGAGTACTTATTACAGGTATTCCTGCCAGTTGTGCCTCATAAACGCTTCTGCCGAGCCAGGGTATTTTCCCTTCTATAAGCGGCTCTGTTTCCAAATGCGGGGCAACAAGCAGATCTACCTGTGGCAAGAATTCAGCTGCTCTACCGCTCAGGAACTCTGTTTTTGCATTCAGTTTCCTATCAAGCCGTTCAAGGTTTTTTTTCCAGGGGCCATCTCCAACAATACAGAGTTTTATGTCTGGTCTATTTTTTTTCGCTTCTGCTGCTGCACGGATTAAATTCTGGAACCCTTTAATTTTTGTCAGCCTTCCAATACCGCAAATAACAAATCCAGGATGTTTCTGTTTTTGAATGTTCACATACGGATGAAATCTTATTCCATTGTGTACCACTCGTACATTTGCAGGATCGGCTCCAAGTTTTTTTACAACAAATTTAGCAAGGGCATCACTGATTGCAATAATCCGCTGCCCCCTGCCAATAATCTTACTATATGGAGTAAATCTGAGGTAGCCGTGAATACTTGTGACGAATTTTGTTGTGGACTTTTTTCTCAGTGCATAATAACCAATCCATGCAGGGAACCTGCTTCTGCAATGGAGAATATCGGGTTTCTCAATCTCAATAATATGCCTAAGTTTTTTTACTGCATCAAGAAAAACCTTCGGGGTTTTCCTGCACGTGGGCAAGTCAAACCATCTGATTTTTTCTTCTTTCAGCAACGGGATATACCTGCCATATCCTGCAACAACCACAACCTCAATTCCTGATTTTTTCATCTCGCGGGCGAGGTCGTATGTTCCTTCTTCAACTCCTCCAATATCCATTTCAGGCAACATCAAAATGACTTTCATATCATTCAAACAGGTAGAGTTGTCTGCCCTCGTCAAGAATAAGGCGGGATGCTTCAATAACCTGCTGTGGGCTTATGTTTTCAATGCACCTGTAATTCTTATGGCACCGGTCCTTTTTGTTGCATGGGAAACAGGGCATATCAGCATGCACTATTGTATAGCGGGTTCCTATGGGACCGTACCTGTAAGGATTACCGGCACCAAAAATTGAAACGACAGGCGTTTTCATCGCGCACGCCAGGTATAGAAAAACTCCGTTTCTTGTTATGGCAAGATTCGCCCTTGAGAGAAAGGCTGCTATTGTTCTGAGGTTTGAAATGTCAGACATATCAAAAATGCTGTCTGAGTGTTTTGTGGAACTGACAGTTTCCTTGATAATCGGGTCTTTTTGCGACCCAAAAAATAGAATTTTTGCATTGTATTCTTCAATAATTGAATCACAAACCATTGAGTAATTTTCTGGTTTCCATCTACCCCTGTCATTAATACTGCCTGCATGAATTGCCACAAGTGTGGTTGCCCCTGCTATACTGTTTGTTCTGCAGAATTCTTTAACTCTTTCTTTGTCAGCTTCATTGATTGGGAAATAGAACTCTATTTCCTGCGGTTTTCCAAAAATCGGTTCAACCAGTTTTAGTATGTTGACACACTCATGAGTAAAAAAATGGTCTGTAAACATTGTTCTTTTGAGAGGGACAAACCGCTTCTTTGTCCTGACCAAAAATGGCAGTAATGACGGATAAAAAGAAATGGTAAGGTCGTACTTCTGAGATCGCAGGGAATGGATATTTCTTAATACAGCCATCCCATTGCTTGGTATTATTCTTTCAAACCATCCAATATCAGCAAGAATCCTTTCTGAAGCGTTACCGGCGATAATGTCAATCCTTGAATTTTTGTTCTTCTCTTTTATCAGTCGGATTGCCGGAATTAAAAGAAGGTTTGCTTCAGGTTCCGTAGCTCCGACTATCAGGATTTTCTTGTATTCAGCATTTCCGATATTTTTGATGCGCATTTTTTTGTATCTTCCAGAATTGAGAAATCGTGTCCGAGCGATTCAGTGATTACAGCAGGCAATTCACTGAATTTTTCAGATGGTACATAGAGACAGTTTTTGTTTTTTACAAGCCGTTCAATTGTTGCGTCAAATACAAGGCGCTTCTTTCTTCTCCCTGAGCCGAGAACTATGACTGGTTTTCCGGTAGAACAGGCTTCTGATATCATAGTGACACTATCTTCAGTTACAAGAAGGATATCACATATTCCGAGAATCCCAAAATAGTTTGAGATTCTGCTTATTCCGGCAAATTCCCTGTAAACAAACACTGGTTCAGATGTTTTTTCAATGAGAAAGTCTACAACATCTTGAGGGGTTCTTCTTGATGTGGTAAGCAGGTAAGAAAGGTTTTTTTTCGGTGCCGAAAAGCGCAGCACCTGAAAAAGTTTCTCAACCCACCTCCTGTCCATAAAATAGTTCTGATCGTTTCCTCCCAGGATGATGCCTATCTTCAGGTTTGAATCAGGGATACTGATGTGGTTTGATATTTCCTGCTTCCCGATTCTGAGTTTTTCTTCATTAACGCGGTTTGGGGCACATATTGTAACGAAAACGTTTTTTAGTTTCTTAAGCTTCGGGTATCTTGTCATATCGTGCAGCGGCACTATTAAAAGGTCAAACTCCTTCAGTGAAATGTTTTCAGGCGTCATGATACATATTGATTTTGTCCTGAATTTTTTTGATATGGCTAAGTTTATCGGTGCAAGGTAAGAACCTGCCGAAATTACAGCGTCAAATCCTTTTTCAGGCATCGGGTTTGCAGAAGAACATTTAAGAATAATGTATGAGAAATTATAAAGTTTCAAACTCAGCAATAATCCAAGCAACTTTGAAATAATCTTGACCGAACCCTTCCTGCCAGGTATTCTGTATGATAGTCCTTTCAATTTTACAGGTAATAAACTGTATTCCAGGTTCAATGCTTCAGCTATACCAAGAGATTGAACGGTATTACCGGGTATTCCATCATCAAGAACAAGAATTTTCATATTTTCTGCTACATCCTTACAGGGATTTTTTTCATTGAAAGAAATTTTTTTATCTGTTTTATTGTGAGTATTCTGTAGTGAAGTAGGGATGCCAGAAGGACTGCGGAAGCATTACCTCTACTCAGCGCATCGTAGAGATGTTCAAGAGATCCGGCCCCACCCGATGCTATGACAGGGATTCTTACGGTTTCTGTTATACATCTTGTCAGTTCAACATCATACCCTTTAAGAGTTCCATCAGCGTCAATGCTTGTAAGAAGAATCTCACCCGCTCCGAGGTCCTCAACCCTTTTTGCCCAATCTCTGACATCAATGTCTGTTGGAAGTTTTCCTGAGTCAATATGAACATGCCATGTTTTTTTTCTGAGCCTTTTTGCATCTATTGCAACGACAATACATTGACTCCCGAATTTTTTTGCTCCCTGATAGATGATTTCCGGGTTTTTAACTGCGCACGTGTTTATGGAAACCTTATCCGCGCCGCTTTCAAGGAGGACAAATATGTCGTTGATTGAACCTATGCCCCCTCCCACCGTGAATGGTATGGATATGCTGCTGGCAACGTTTCTGACAAGACTCTTTATCGTTTTTCTCTTTTCAATTGTTGCACTGATATCAAGAAACACGAGTTCATCCGCATTTTCATCACTATAATATTGCGCATGAGCGACAGGGTCTCCAGCATCCTTAAGGTTTTCAAAATGTACGCCCTTGACCACCCTTCCGTCCTTAATATCAAGACAGGGGATAATTCTTTTCGCAAGCATTTTCTTATATTTTCAGGAAATTTTGAATGAGAATCATGCCATTTTCTGCGCTTTTTTCAGGATGAAACTGTACCCCAATAATATTGTCCTTTTCAACCACAGAAGCAAACCTTATTCCGTATGTTGTGGTGCCTGAAACGATATTCCCGTCATCCGGTACTGGATAAAATGAATGTGCAAAATAAAAGAAAGCCCTTCTGGAAATTCTGTTTAGAATTTTTGATTTACCGCAGGAGTTAACAGTATTCCATCCCATATGAGGTACAGGTAAATTCATATCTTGCGGGAATCTTTTTACACATCCCTGCAATACTGCCAGTCCATCCAGATTTCCCTCCTCACTTTTTTCAAAAAACATTTGAAGCCCGAGACAAATCCCGAGTATCGGCTTTCCCTTTTTTGCTTCATTCTTGATGGCATCATAAAGATGGATTTTTTTCAGATATCTCATTCCACTGTCAAAGGCACCAACCCCGGGAAGTATCAGCCGGTCAACCTTTTTCAGAATACAGGGGTTATGAACCACAGAAACCTTTTCTCCTGCCCTTTCAAAACAGGTTATAACGCTGAAGATGTTTCCTGCTCCGTACTGTATGATACCGGTCATTTTTTCTTGAACTGCGAATGATATATCTGTAAACTTGAAACTGAAAGTTTACCGGTTTTTAACTTTTTTATTGCACTTGTTGTGGCTCTTGCGCCCGGTATGGTCGTTACCAGTGGTATTCCGTGTTCAACAGCAAAATGACGTGTTGAAAGAATATCTTTTCTTGGTTTTTTGCCAGAGGGTGTGTTTATAATGAGAGAAACCTCATTGTTTTTTATGTAGTCAATTATATTGGGTCTACCTTCTGAAATTTTTGGTATGACTGTAACATTAAAGCCTCTATCACTGAGGTACTTGCCTGTGCCTGTACTTGCAAGAAGGGTAAAACCCATCTGCTGGAGTTCTCTGGCAATGTCAACAACAGCAGGTTTATCACGGTCTCTGACACTTATGAAGATTTTTCCGTCAAGCGGGAGTTTCTGACCTGCAGCAATCTGACTCTTTGCATATGCCATTTCAAATGATTTATCAATGCCCATAACCTCACCCGTGGATTTCATTTCAGGTCCGAGGATGCAGTCAACACCAGGAAATCTGTTGAATGGAAAAACTGACTCTTTCGCACAGAAATATTCAGGAATGATTTCTTTTGTAAAACCGAGTTCTTCAAGAGTGAAACCAATCATTATCTTGGTTGCCAGTTTTGCAAGAGGAACACCAATCCCTTTACTTACAAAAGGAATGGTTCTTGAAGCCCTTGGGTTAACCTCTAGAATATAGACATCTTCATCCTTTACGGCAAACTGTATGTTCATCAATCCTCTTACTCCAAGTTCAATAGCGATTCTTTTTGTTTGAGCCCTGATTTTTTCAATAATATCCACGCCCAGGCTATAAGGAGGCATTATCATGGCGCTGTCGCCAGAATGGATGCCTGCCTCTTCAACATGCTCAAGTATACCTCCGATAACACAGGTTTTTCCATCGCATATGGCATCTGTATCAACCTCAATGGCATCTTCAAGGAATTTGTCTATCAGAACACCTTTTTCGCCTGACTCTTCAATTGCTTCCTTTACAAATTCATAAAGAGAATTTTCATCATAGACAATCTCCATTGCTCTTCCACCAAGTACATAAGATGGACGGACAAGAACCGGATACCCAATTTTTGCTGCTGTTTGCACCGCCTGTTGTGGATTGAACACAATATCCCCTGGTGCCTGTTTGAGATTGAGTTTTTCAAGAAACAGCCGGAACCTGTCTCTATCCTCGGCCATATCAATTGCGTCTGGGTCAGTTCCGAGTACTTTTATTCCGGCCATTTTAAGTGGCATGGCAATGGTGAGAGGGGTCTGTCCGCCGAATTGAACAATTACCCCCAGTGGATTTTCCTTTTCCATTATGTTCAGTACATCTTCAATGGTAAGGGGTTCAAAATAAAGTTTATCGGATGTGTCATAGTCGGTACTTACTGTTTCAGGATTGCAGTTTACCATAATGCTCTTGTATCCTTCTTCTTTCAGAGCAAAAGATGCGTGGACACAACAGTAATCAAACTCAATGCCCTGCCCTATTCTGTTCGGACCTCCACCAAGTATCACAACCTTTTTGTTGCAAGAGTTCTCTTTCATCAAGGGATCCCTGCCTGGTTTGATTTGTCGGCTGCTGAATATGCACTACACAAACTCTATAGTTCCTGGCGGTTTTGGAGTAACATCATAAACTACTCTTACAGTTCCGGGAACCTCGCTCAATATTCTCTTTGCGATTTTTTCAATCTTTACCCATGGAACCCTGTAGGATTTTGCTGTAAGGGTGTCCTTTGTTTCAACTATTCTTATTGCAATGACATCTCCGACCGCAGCAACATTATTCTGAATTCCTGTAACCCTATCCACAAACAGTACTGGAAAACCCTGGAAAATTTTTGGGCTTGACAGTTCTGACTCCACAATGGATGTGGCGAGTCTTATCTTTTCTATGCGGTCAATTGTAATCTCACCAGTAATTCTTGCAGCAAAGCCAATGCCCGGAAATGGTTGAATTCTTAAAAATTTCGGAGGTATTGATAGGGACCTTGCAAGCATTCTAACACGAGTTTTTGTAAGCTCTTTCAGCGGTTCAAAAAGAATGATACCATAGTTTTGGGGATCTATCCCTGCCTCCTGCAAAACATTGAAATGGGTTTTAATTTCTTTCTGGGTTTCAATTATATTCGGAAGGATGGTTCCCTGTACGAGGATTTCTGCTGAATAACTTCTCAACGCCTGGCCCATTGTTCTATAAAACACTTCTCTGAATATTTTTCTTTTTTCTTCCGGTATGATTATTCCTTTTAGAGCCGAAAGAAACCTGTCCTGAACCTCCCATTTTTGCAGTTCAATGCCGTACTGTTTTCTAAAATACTCTTCTGTTTCTTTAACTTCATTTAATCTCAGAAGCCCTGTGTCAAGTATAATGGGTATGGGTTTTTCGTTTGATTTTGTTGTGGCAGCCAGTGCAAGTTCAAAACAAACAATACTATCTATACCGCCAGACACAGCAACAATAATTCTTTTCCCGCTGGCAAATGAACGGAGCGCCTGTATCTTTCTGGCTATGAACTTTCTGGGTTCAAAACGTTCCATTTTTATAATTTTAACACAGTATTTGAAATCTTCAAATTTCCTGAAAGTGATTGTATTCTGGAAAGATCTTGCTTACCAGATATGTCTTAAATTCTTCATAGGGTTCAACTGCTAATCTAACAACAAGGCCATAGACAGTAATACCAATCTGAAATTTCTTAAGCTTAACCATATCTTTTTCAGTGGTTATGACCACTTCGGGTTTAAGACGATAAAATAGTTTTTCCAGTTCATCAACATCTGACTGAGAATAAATAAAGTGGTCGGGGTACCATACAGCGTAAATTTCACGGACTCCTGTTTGAAAAATCATTTCAATAAATCCAGTCGGCTTTGCTATTCCGCAGAATGCTATTGCCCTTTTATTTCTGAGTATTGAAAGAGAAACCTCACTGCCAGAGAGGTCAACAAGATGCAACATCTGGTATCGTGCGAAAAAAATAGGCTTATGATATTTCTCTATTCTTTTCACGAATTTTTTATAAGATTTTTTATTTTTTTTTGTTTCTCTGATAACTATGGCATCAGCATACTTCAGAAATGATGCAGGGAAACGCATTCTTCCAGCAGGTATCAATAGATTTAACGGAATCTCAGGATCCAGCAGGACAACATCAACCTTGTTTTTTATGTCAAAATACTGGAATCCATCGTCAATTATAATAACCTCGGGGTTACTTTTGGCTGCGTAGTCAACCAGTTTTCTGCGGTTTTTTCCGTGATACACAAGTGCCTCTCCAACTGATTTCAAAATCACAAGGGATTCGTCTGGATTTTTTCTGTCCGCTGCATAACATACGATTGATATCTTGCTTTTTATTTCCTTTATAATTTTTGCAATCTCAATTGTCAGAGGGGTTTTCCCTGTTCCGCCTGCTTCAATATTGCCGGCAGACACAACAGGTACATCCAGTTTTTTTCTTCTGACAAGTATAATCCTGATATAACAACCCAGAATCCAGAATAAGGAGATAGGTAAAAACAACATTGACCACACTTTTTTCAGGAGTGTTCTCTCATGAAAAAAAATCAGGTTTTGTATTCTTTTAGAAAAGGGTCTGCTGGACCTGATTTTCGGAAAGTGAAGGATTGATTTTGACTGTTCCAAATTCGCCGTCATATCCGGGTATAACAGTTAGTTTTTCTTCCCTTACAAGTTTTATCCCCACAGCGACTTCTCTTGGGAGGTTTGAAAAAAGTTCCTGTTCTGAGAGTTCAAGCAGTATTTTCAATTCTGGACCCAATTTCCCTGTTGCCTGAGTATACATTTGTTGTGTGAAAGAGGATCCAACCTCCTTTTGATATACAGAGGCAATTATCTGATCCAGCGGAACAAGATGTCTGTAACCAATTCTGTTTCTTGCTTCATCCGGACTTTTTCTGTCTGAGAGAGATTTAACCCTGTGCATTACCCCTACGGTCACTCTTTTCCCGCATACAGGACAGAGAAATCTGTTTTTTACGGTTTCCTCAGGTGCAAAGCGAACCTTGCACAATCTGTGTCCATCATAGTGATATTTTCCTTCTTCAGGAAAATATTCAATTGTGAAAAGAAACCTGGTCCTGTCCTGATTTTTCAGTATATCCTTCAGTTCATAGAAACTGAACGGATTTGAGAATACGTTTGCTTCTCTCCCAATTTTCTGTGGAGAATGTGCGTCAGAGTTTGAAATAAGTGTAAACCTGTCAAGAAACGAAAGCAACCAGTTCATCGGCGGGTCGCTGCTCAATCCTGTTTCAAGGGCAAAGATGTTTGATGTTTCTTCTTCAAAACAATCTTCAATCCTGTCAAAACCTGAATTTGCACCAAAAAGTGAAAAATGGGGTGTCCATATGTGGGCGGGCACAACAAAGGCATCAGGGTCTGCGTCCAGGACCATTTTGTTAAGCGTTCTTGCGTCAATCTGTAGAATGGGTCTGCCGTCAACCAGCAGTTCAGTAAATTTTTCAAGGGTTTTGTTAAGTTTTTCAGCACCTTCAAAGCACGAAAAAAAGATTATGTTGTGAATCTTTCTTGTGGACCTATTTTTGAGAAAAATATTGTTAACCTCGCCCGTCAGTATAAAGTCAACACCATTGTATGAATATATGCCTTTTCTATCTGACATCTGCAGTTTTTTCCTCAGTTCTGAGAACCACAGGGGATGAGTGATATCACCTGTTCCAAGCAATGAAATGCCTTTGGTTTTTGCCCATGCAGTGCACTGTTCTATATCCATGTTCTTGCTTGTTGCACGGCTGTATTTTGAATGAATATGAAAATCAGCGATGTACATCTATCTATCCTTTCTGTGTTCAGAAAAACTTGTTTTTAATATATCTGCCAGTTGTTCAAGGGATTGCGGTATTACCTTGGTTGATGAAATTACCGGCATGAAATTTGTGTCTCCGTTCCACCTTGGAACAATATGAATGTGGATATGTCCCGGAAGGCCTGCACCAGCACATTTACCAAGATTGATGCCGATATTAAATCCCTGTGGCTTCATTGTTTTTTTCAAAACCTGAATACTTTGTTTTACTGCAAGGAAGATTTCCTGAATTTCTTTTTGGTCCAGATGTATTATATCACTTTTGTGTTTGATGGGCGCAACCATCAGGTGTCCGTTGTTGTACGGATAGATATTAATAACAACGATTGCGTATTTGCCTTTCCATATCAGGAAATTTGTTTTTTTCCCCTTTACCATTTCACAGAGAAAACATTTTCTGCTTTTTTTACTTTTAATGAAGTTTATTCTCCATGGTGCCCACAGTAGATTCATTATGCGTTGATTCATTTCGGTTTTCTCCTGATACAAACTGCATATGGTTTTTCTGCAGGTACGTTCTGAGTACTGTCTTTTTATTCTCCAGTTCTCCATTCAATACCATTTCTTCAAGTTTTTTCTTCACATTTCCAACATCTTTACCTGGCTGAATTTTGAGTATATTCATGATATCAAAACCATTGATGGCAAGTTTGAATTTTGCAAGCCGCATTTTCCTGTTTAATGTCTTAATCCTTTCATAGAGTTTCAAAATATTTTCTTTTGCCTGTTTCACCTTTTTTTCATTCTTGCTTGTTATGTCTGCCTGGGCAATTATGAAAAGACCTTTCATATCAGGCCCGATTTCCCTTATAAATCGTGCAAGTGCGTTATCCGTCGGATTTTCTTTTGCAAGCAGATGCGGTCTCAAATGATATCTTATAATGCGACCTATCATTTCTGCGTCTGTCTGGGATATTTTCAACCTTTCGCATATCCTGAGAGACATTCTTTCACCAACCATTTCATGCCTGTGGAAAGAAACCTTACCATTTTCAACCCTTAATGTTTTTGGCTTGCCGATGTCGTGCAACAGTGCAGATATCCTTAATGCAGGACTTCTTGTAAGTTCTGCAGTATTGTCAAGCACCTGAAGTGTGTGTTCAAAAAGTTCCTTACAGGGATGATCTGTCCTTTTTTCCTTCAATGCCGCGACCTCTGGCAGCACGATTTCAAGAACTCCTGTTTCATAGAGAAGAAAAAAACCAGTACTGGGTTTTCTTGCAGAGATTATCTTGATAATTTCATCGGCGATTCTTTCCTGGCTGACTATGAGCAGACGCCCTGCATTTTTTTTCATTGCCCGTTTTGTATCCGGCTCAATTGTGAAGTTGAGTACAGCGGCGAATCTTATGCCCCTGAGTATTCTCAGGGGGTCGTCATAAAATGTTCTATCAGGTTCAACAGGTGTTCTGATGATTCTTGAACGGATGTCTTTTTTCCCGCCGAAAGGGTCTATGAACTGTCCTGTTGTCAGGTTCAGCGCCATCGCATTGACGGTGAAATCCCGTCTGGCGAGGTCCTCAAGCACAGTCGCAGGTTTTACATATGGTTTTCTTGAATTTTCGTCATAACTTTCTTTTCTCGCAGTTGCGAACTCAATCTTATTCTTTCCCACCTCAATCATTGCTGTGCCAAATCTTCCATAAAATACAGGTGATGGATATCCGTATGCCTTTGCGAAATTACCGGCAAATTCAAGAGCATCTTTTTCCACCATGATGTCAATGTCGTGGTTTCTTCTCCTCAAAAACTTATCCCTGAGAAAACCACCAACGAGGTATGGTGTTATCCGATGTAACTTCCCGAATTCTTTTATTTGCTCAACAAGGATTTCTGGTTTTACGGTCATATTCAATTAAAAAAGCCCGATAACCCTACCTTTTTCATCAATATCAATATGGGCACCTGCGGGGTCTGTGGGTAGTCCTGGCATGGTTCTCATTTTTCCGCACAGTGGATAAATAAAGCCTGCTCCTGCAGAAAGCCGCACATCCTCAACGGGAAGAGTGAATCCTTTTGAAGCACCCTTCAGGGACGGATCATGAGTAAGAGAAAGGTGTGTTTTTGCCATACATATGGGAAGTTTATCAAAGCCCCATTTTGTGAAAAGTTTGATTTTCTCTTCTGCAGATGTTGAATAAGATACCCTTTCAGCACCGTAGATTTTTGTTGCGATAATTTCTATCTTTTCTTTTATTTGTTTTTCAAGAGGATACAGAAATCTAAAGTTGTGCTCTTTTTCACAGACATTCAAGACCGCTTCCGCAAGTCGCAACCCGCCGTTTCCGCCTTTTGCCCAGACATCGGTTGCTTCTGCTGCTTCTGCGCCTGCCTCAAGCGCAATCTCTTTTACAATCTCTATTTCTTTTTCTGTGTCAGTGTGGAATTTGTTTATTGCCACAACGGCAGGGATACCGAAATAACCCACATTTTCAATGTGTTTCCTCAGATTTTCAGCCCCCTTTCTTATTGCAGGGAGATTCTCTTCAAGAAGTCTTTTGTCCAGCGGTTTACCCGGTAAAACTTTAAACTGCCCGCTGTGCATCTTCAGAGCACGTATTGAGCAGACTATAACAACACAATCGGGTTTCAACCCGCTGTATCTGCATTTGATATTTGCAAATTTCTCAAATCCACAATCAGCACCAAATCCGCTTTCTGTAACAACATAATCAGCAAGCCGGATTGCAATCTTATCAGCAATGATTGAGCTATTTCCATGCGCGATGTTTGCAAATGGACCTGCATGAACCAGGACAGGAGTATGTTCAAGAGTTTGTATCAATGTTGGCTTGATCGCGTCCTTGAGCAAGACTGTCATTGCACCCGCAGCACGCAAATCAGAAGCCGAAACAGGCTTTCCATTCTTGCTTGTACCGATGATAATATTCTGAAGCCTTTTTCTTAAATCAAAAAGGTCAGAGGCAAGGGCAAGTATTGCCATTACTTCTGATGCAACAGTGATATCAAAACCTGTTTCTCTTGGTATGCCGTTTTCCTTTCCTCCAAGGCCGATGATAATATTACGGAGTGCCCTGTCGCTCACATCAACGACCCTTGGCCAGGTGATTGAAAGTGGGTCAATATTGAATGGATTGCCTTTCAGCAGGGAGTTATCTATAAATGCAGCAAGAAGATTATGGGCAAGTCCAACAGCATGGACATCTCCAGTCAGATGTAGATTGAAATCTTCCATGGGAATAACCTGCGAATACCCGCCGCCTGCGGCTCCGCCTTTTATTCCGAAAACGGGGCCAAGTGAAGGCTGTCGGATGCAGGTGAAAACCTTTTTTCCGAGTTTGTTTATGGATTGCGATAATCCAATGGTTGTTACAGTTTTCCCTTCGCCCAGCGGTGTTGGCGTGATGGCAGTAACATCAATGTATTTTCCCATCGGGTTGTTCTGTATTTTTTCCATAATAGCAAGGTCAATTTTCGCTTTGTATCTGCCGTAAAGTTCAAGGTATTCTTCGTCTATGCCTGCGCTGGAAGCAATTTCCCTGATGTCCTTTATTTCTGCTTTCTGTGCTATTTGCAGGTCACTCAGCATATTCCTCCTTTCTCACAGGTTAAAAGATATCAATT
This sequence comes from Vermiphilus sp., assembly GCA_020722805.1. Lineage (GTDB taxonomy): Bacteria > Ratteibacteria > UBA8468 > B48-G9 > DTJG01 > DTJG01. The sequence goes on along the minus strand of DYKA01000008.1, from coordinate 2,390 downwards.
TTGCAGCAGTTATCGTGTTTCTCAATAAAATGGCTGTGGTTACAGGTCCCACGCCGCCTGGTACAGGTGTAATCCAGCTTGCATGTTGTATTGCTGTTTCAAACTCAACATCTCCAACAATCTTGTCCCCGAGTTTGTTTATTCCAACATCTATAACAATGGCACCGTCCCTGACCCAATCTCCCTTTATTAAATGCGCCTTGCCCACAGCCACAATAAGTATTTCTGCTCTTTTTACATGCTGTTCAAGCATGCCTTTATCACTTGTTCCAATGTGGCAGATACTGACAGTTGCAAACCTGTCAACAAGTAATAATGCAACTGGTTTGCCAACAATGTCGCTGTGTCCTACCATTACAACCTCTTTGCCGTAAAGGTCAACTTTTGTTGAGTCAATCAGTTCCTTCACCGCAAGTGCAGTGCATGGAGCAAGTACAGGTCTGCCGTACAAAATCCAGCCGAGATTGGCAGGATTCACTCCTTCAACATCCTTCTCAGGGGCTATCTTTGACTGAACCTTTCTGACATCCATCCCTGAAGGAAGTGGCAGCTGCAGAATTATTCCTGTAATTGATTTGTCTCCGTTCAATCTTTCAATAAAACTGATGAGCTCGGATTCCGAGATACCCGGCTCAAGGTTTTTTGTCTCATAAAGAATTCCCATTGACTGACAGTTTTTTTTCTGCGCATTGAGATAAACCTGAGAAGAAGGATTTTCTCCAACCTGCACGGCAACAAGCTTGGGGCTTATACCCCTTTCCTTAATCCTTTCCAGTTCTATTCTTGTCTCGTGCTTGATTTTTTCTGCAATCTCTTTCCCGGATAAGATTTGTCCCATCATTTTTCCTCCGTATGTCCTTTGTTTGAAAGAATTTTCTTCCCGACAGATGAAATTATTCTCTGTGAATTTTTTGAAAGAATCCTGTAAAGATTTTCAACCCGGTCAAGAACCTCAGACACATAGTTTTCATCTGCAATTTCACGCAGGTTTATGAAAATGTTTATTCTTGTTGCTTCTATGGCTCCCAGAATCAGTGAAGATGAAACACCAACATCACTTATAAGATATGGGTTTCCCTTTTCAAGTAGAATTTCATTCCATTCCAGCATTTTGCCGCAGAAGTCAAGCATTCTTATATGAAGGTCAATTCCGTCTTTTAGTGCATCATGGTAAGATTTTTGATTCTTGGGATTTTTTCTGGCAAGTTTTGCTGTTTCCTGAATGTGTTGGTAGATTATGCTGTCCTGTTCAATGCCGTTGTTAAGGTGCTGCTGAACGGTTTTTGACTTGCTGATCATCTCTTTTGCTATCTGTCTTGATGTTTCATCAACCTTTTTGCTTTCCGCGGTGAAATTACACACCATAAGAATTAAAGCATTCGCTAGAGAAAGTGAAAGGATTGAGGCACTACCACCGCCGGGGCATGGGGTCTTTGCAGAAAGATTCTCAATGTAATTGACAAGTGGTTCTCCAAGATATTTATATTCCATTATAAATCAGTCCTGTGGCTAACGGTATTGTGAGAGATTAAAAACAAATTCTGTTTCTATATGCGCGGGCGGCTGCTCGCCAACTGTTATTGTTGATTCATGGTGATTATGTTCATGCAGATGGCTTTCCTCTTTTTTTTCGCTTGGCAGAATTTCAACGCACAGTTTGACCTTTGCATTCTCGGGTATTTGTTTTCTCTGAAATCTTACCTCTCCGTTAATCTGTTGGTAATAGTCGCGGTTGAATTCACCGTAAGGGGGAAAATAACTATATACAGGTGATATCTTTATGCCATTATATTTCAGATAGGTGCGAATTCTTCTTGGTGAATCGGGTTCATTTCCGTAAATTGAGACCAGAAAATTGATTGTATTCGCTTTGCTGGACACTGCTTTTCTTATGATGTTCATATCTGGCTTCAATCGTCTGTCTGCTGCGTTTTTTGCAAGATGTGCAGCGTGAAGAAACGGTGTGTAATAGACAGCTCTGCCCTTTCCTATTTCATATCCAAGATAAATGCTCCATGGTTCCATAAACTCATAATCTGATAGACCCGACTTTGACTTTCCATATTCAATGGCTTCCTGAAGCATAACATCACTAAGGCCTGTTTCTGTTTGTTGTCTACTCCTAATGCAGCCAGAAAAACTGAGAGCCACAACAGCCACAAAAACTGAAATAATGATACAGAGTTTGAGTGTTTTCATACCTATAAATGTATCCATTTTTGCTTTTTTTGTCAAATGGGTTAAAATACAATCCAGTGAAATTTGGTAAATACTCAATAAAGCACGTTATGCGTAGGCACAAAGTTAATACTTATCAACAAAGTGCGCGATACTTAGGCACAGAGGCACAGAGTTAAAAGCATTAAAAACTATGTGCCTATGGGATCTGA
>DYKA01000181.1 GCA_020722805.1 Vermiphilus sp. | reverse complement strand
TCTTCAATCTTTTTTCTGTCTGTCATCGGCTTAATATCCGACCAGTCCTTTGCATTAAAATCTCTGGGTTTTAGCCCCTTTGATTCAAGAAACTTATGAAAATTTTCAACTGGTTCCTTATTAATCTGGTAAAGTCCGTGATTTCCTGGTTCATCAGCAAGGACTACCGCTTGTATTTTCTTAAATGCGTCTGGAGAAAGATTTCTTTCGTTTCTTGCCTGATTAACATTTCCGGGATTGTATGTAATAAATCTGTCAAATCCAAGTTCATTGTATATTTCAAACTGTTGCTTGTTTGATGGATAACCGGTTCCATTGATTCCGAGAATTCTAATCGTTTTCAGTTCATTTTTCCAGATTTCAGGGTCTTTATAAACTGCTTCATATCCGCTGGCACCAGTATAAAATGAAAATTTTTTGGGTAGCCCTGTCTGAGAAAGATTAAGGGACTGAGCCATTTTCAGATGTTTTTCTGACTCCTGTCTGACAGTCAGAATGCCATCCGGCTTATCATAATAGTCCGGCGGCAAACTTATTGAGACGATACTTCCTTTCTCCTGTGTTCTTATTGTTTTGAAAACGCCTGACTCATCATCTTTTGTAGAAATCTGAACCTCAAGGTCAACATTTTCAAGGGGCTGTGGGTTTTTGAAATCAAGAACAATTGTACCCCAGTCACCGTTGAGTTCAGCCCATGGTGAATATTGATTCTGTTTTATTCTCAATCTTGCGTAGTTTTCTCCACCCCGTGGAATTGTTGGATAACTAACATACCAGGGTGAACGGTGTATATGGGTCCTGAGATTTGCATAAACAGCATCTGCAGAAAAAACTCTGAATCTGATGTGAATCTTTTCAGGATTTTTTTTCTGCTGCGCAAATGTGCAGAGTGCAATACCCAGAAAAACAAAAAACACAATAAGTACCTTCCTCATGGCTTCTCCTTTTTATGCAGAAGCGATACAAGAATATTTTTTCATTGCTACCGTGTCCCTCTCAAAATTTTTCTTTTGCAGGGGACCTATGAAAGTGTACAACCACATCACATAGTATAACCATGCTTACCATACAATCAGAACCAACTACTGAACATTCACAGTA